>NZ_JAUBRJ010000021.1:90571-111725 GCF_036701805.1 Microcoleus sp. N3A4 | reverse complement strand
TCATGGTTTTATGATTGCTGTATTTGATTTTCAATGTTCGTGACGGCTTTGTGTTCCGCCATGTAAATAAACATAAAGCATATTCTAAGGTTTGTAAAGTATTTTAACAACAGATTAACTGATGAGAGTCATAAGGTTGAGTTATAAATATCAGGAATGCTGGATAAATGGGCAAGAATGCACAAAAAAGTAGGGAAAGCCTGGAAGCTTGTCGCCTTCAGGCATGGAAATATTAAGATACAGACTTTTGCTGGCTGGGTATCATCACCAGGGCCCAATAGGGAACCTCCGCCGGATCGACATCTACGATCGCCCGAATTCGCTGATTCGGCATAGTTGCGCGTTCTATATACAGTGCTCGATCGAACTGTCCCAACTCAATCAGCACGTCCCGGACTTTCGCAAAGTGCCGGCCCAGCTTAATAATCACAGCAGCATCAACAACCGCCAGCCGATCGCGCAAAACCTCAGCATCCAGCGTCGCAGGCATAATACTTAACACATCGTTACGATAAGTCAGCGGCACTCCCAACGCAGCCGCACTCGCCATTGTCGAAGAAATTCCCGGCACAACTTCAGTGGTAAATGTCCCCGACAATCGATTGAACAAATACATAAACGTGCCGTAGAGAAAAGGTTCGCCCTCACACAGCACCGCCACATCCCGTCCCTCGCTGAGGTGTGCCGCAATTTTCTCCGCTGCAATATCGTAATAAGGTTGAGACGATCGCGTCGGACTAAAAGGCAGCGGCATCGGAATCTCAATTTGCTCCGGGCGCAGATAATCCGCGACGATCGCCCGCGCCAGCACCTTACCATTTTCCATCGCCGGATAGGCAATCACCGGCACCGATTGCAAAATCCGATAAGCTTTCAAAGTAATCAACTCAGGATCGCCAGGCCCAATACCCAAACCGTACAATTTACCAGTAGCCTCAGTCATAGTTCGTCCTCTTTAGCTAACGCATTCACGGCCGCCGTTGCCATTGCACTGCCACCGCGCCGCCCGTGCAACGTCATAAATGGCACTCCCCGACTGTTGGCGGCCAGTTCGGCTTTGGATTCGGCCGCCCCCACAAATCCTACCGGGAAACCCAGAATTAAAGCCGGTTTGGGTGCTCCGGCATCCAGCATTTCCAGCAGTCGGAACAAAGCAGTCGGGGCATTGCCAATTGCCACCACCGCACCCTGCAAGTTGTCTAGCCACAAATCCACGGCCGCGGCCGATCGAGTATTTCCCATTTGCCGCGCCAACTCCGGGATTTCGGAATGCCAGAGGGTGCAAATCACCTGATTGTCAGCGGGAAGGCGTTTGCGAGTGATGCCTTCGGCCACCATCCGGGCATCGCAGAGAATCGGCGCACCTGCTGAGAGGGCTTGGCGTCCGCAGGTGGCTGCACCGGGCGAAGCTGCTAAATCTGCAACAATATCGGTCATGCCGCAACTGTGAATTAGTCGCACGGCTACCGATTCTAAATCGGGCGGCAAGTTTGACAAATCTGTTTCGGATCGAATTGTGGCAAAGGATTTGATGTAGATTTCTGTTCCGTCTCGAATGTAGTCAATCATTGTTTAAAACTGTTATGGGAATTTTGTTTGATTTGTGAAATAGATTTTTTGAATAAACCGCGAAGGCGCGAAGGCAGAAATATCGAGAGATATAGAAAGATAAATGATTAAAATTTGTCAGTTTTAATGGGATATTTTTTTACTTTAAATTCCATTTTTCGGTGCTGAACAACTCCTGCAATTGGTCGATCGCCTGCCGATCGACAAACTCACCAAATGACTCCAAAGGCTCTCGAAACCGCTGATACACCCGCAACATTCGCTCGATCGCACCGGGCATCTCGACCGCACTCACCCTCTGGAAAATTTGCCGTCCGAAGGGTAAATCTTTTCTACCTGCATAAATGTTGTAACCTTCGATTATCTCGTGTCCCCGCTCAATCTGAATTCCTACCAGCGTGATATCAATTGGCCGGTGCTGGGCGCAGGACTTTTCGCAACCGCTGAAATGAATGTTAATCGGCAGGTCGATCGTCAATTTTTCCGCTAAATCCCTCACCATTGCTAAGGCGTGACTTTGAGTATCTGTCGCCGCCGACGCACAGCCGCTGCTGCCGGCACAAGCCACCAAGCACGAATCTAGGCGAGTCGCCGACGAGTGCAATCCCACATCGGCTACTTGCTGTTTTACCTCAAAAAGCTGGGAGTTGGGGATGTCAGAAATCAACAGATTTTGCCACGGCGTAAGTCTCAGGGTACCGCTGGCTAGATTTTGGGCTAAATTTGCCAAATTCCGCAGTTGTTTTGATTCTAGCTTACCTAGGGGCAGTGCAATTCCCATGTAGGAGAAACCGGACTGTTGCTGAGGGTAAATGCCGAGATGTTGGTGATTGGGGATGGATTTTTCAGATGAGGCGATCGATCGGGCGGGCAAGATGCCCACCCCACAAGGAAATTCACTGTTTGTGGAACAGGCATCTTGCCTGTTCTTGAGAAAGGTGCAAGATGTGTATTGCAATAAAAATGGTAAATTCTGCTGTACCCTTTCTAGATAACTTTCAGCGCCCCAATCTGCCAGCAGGTGACGCAAACGCGGTTTTTTGCCATCAATTCGAGGTCTATTTTTGGTGTATTCAAGATAGGCGCTAGCGAGGGCGGCTAATACTGAAATACATTGCGATTCTTGGATTAAAATCCCTGTGTCGCCGTTTAAATGCAGCCGAAAAACGATTTCTGATTTGGTTGAACGCCCTTCAGCAGCTAATAAAATATCGTTGCGTAAATCGCGGATCGAAACCGATTCCCCGCCGTCAAAGCCAATACTGAACTTAGGCGAAAGTTCCGACAACTCGGAATGTGTTTGCAGGTAATCATCCCAAGCTTTCACTAGCGGGCGAGTATCGAGTAGTTGCTGTCGATCGATCCCTGCTGTCGGACTTGCCATAATATTGCGGATCGGGTCAACTTCAACGCGGCGAGATGCCAATCCCAATTCCAGCAAATCTTGCCAAACTTCATCAGAAACTGGCGAATTCAAGTCTCGGATTTGCAAATTCGCCCGATTCGTTACTTGCAAACAACCGGTACTGTATCGATCGACCAAATCCGCGATCGTCCGACACTGCTGCGCGTTTAAAATCCCCCCCGGAATCCGCATTCTCGATAATATTCCGTCTCGGGCGCGGGAACCGTAAAATAAACCAGGACAAGTCGGCAATTCACTCAAAGCTAACAAAGAAACTCCTCCCCGTGCGACGCAGGGAATCTAAAGTAAACTCCTGAAATCGGCATTCTGACTTTGACAGTTGCGGCACAGCGCCGGAATTGCACCGGACTTTCCCGCTTTCAGGTTTAAGAAATCTATCACAAGTCGATCGGCATCAGCCAGATCGATCGAGTTTCTTAACAAATCTCCGGGCGAGCTCGCCTGTTAGGGGGGAAATTCGTTTTATTGTCTTGCTGATCCCTGAATAATTTTTTATAATCTATAATCAAAGTCAAAATCACTCTCAGAGTGCGTGACTTCTAACTTCGGCTATAAAACCTGCGATCGCGTTATTTATGACAATTGAAGAATTGCAAATCAAACTCGCAGATATCAATCACCTTGTTGAGACATTCCAAACATCAGTAGCTTTGGAAAAATACTACTCGGATGACACTGTGATGATTGAAGGAGATGGTACAATTACTAGCGGCAAAGAAAACTGCCGCCAAGGAAGAGAATTTTTTTTTTCAAATCAAGCTGCGATCGCCCAAACATTGAGTCGCTTAAAGTCGCAGAAAGACTCGGAATGAGGCAAGTAGAAGAAAGAATTGTGAATGGAAATCCGATATTATTCTTTAGAATCGATAAGTAGTAATTAGCAGTAAGGGCGCAATGCACAAATGGCTTTCGGTGGTGGGGATTGGCGAAGACGGACTTTCGGGATTGAGTGCGATCGCCCGTTGTCTACTCGATCGATCTCAAGTCGTTGTCGGCGGTGCCCGTCACCTCGCAATGCTACCAACCGACGACACCCGCGAACAATTGCTTTGGGCTTCGCCGATACAAGCAACAGTCGATCGAATCATCCGCCGCCGGGGACAGTCTGTGTGCGTGCTAGCCAGCGGCGATCCCATGTGTCACGGCATCGGCGTCACGCTGTCGCGCAAAATTCCTATTTCCGAAATGACTGTAATTCCCGCTGCATCGGCTTTTAGTCTTGCTTGCGCCCGTTTGGGTTGGGCTTTGGCGGATGTTGAGACTTTCAGTTTGACAAATCGCCCGATCGCATCGATCGCCCTTGCTTTGTCGCCGGGGGCGCGCTTGCTGGTATTGAGCGCCGATCGACACACGCCGGGAAAGGTGGCCCAATTGTTGACACAGCGGGGGTTTGGCAGCAGTTTGATGACCGTGTTCGAGCGGATGGGAGGGAACTCGGAACGGCGGATCGAGGGGGTAGCAGCAGCCTGGAATGCAGCGGATTTGGCTGATTTGAACGCGATCGCGATCGCAGTTGCAGCCGATCGCGAAACCCTGCTTTTTCCCCGAACTGCGGGTTTGCCGGATGCTGCATATCGCCACGACGGACAACTTACCAAGCGAGAGGTTCGAGCCGTTACTGTGTCAGCGTTAGCACCGATTCCGGGAGAGTTGCTTTGGGATGTGGGGGCTGGCTGCGGTTCGATCGCGATCGAATGGATGCGGAGTCATCCTCGGTGCAGGGCGATCGCGATCGAACGCCATCCGACTCGGCTGCAATACATTGCCGAAAATGCCTCGACTTTCGGCGTTCCCGAACTCGAAATCGTGGCGGGATCAGCGCCGGAAGCCCTGACAAATTTGCCTCAACCGAATGCTATTTTCATTGGTGGCGGTGTCACCGCAGAAGCTGTGCTGGAAACTTGCTGGAATGCTTTAGGTGAGGGCGGCCGATTAGTTGTGAATGCCGTGACAGTTGAGAGCGAATTTAAAGTTTTGCAGTGGCACGATCGTTATGGTGGGGAACTAATTAGAATTGGGATTCAGCGAGTAGGGGCGATCGGTTCTTTTCAGGGTTGGAAACCGCTGGCACCGATTACTCAGTGGGCGGTAGTTAAGAGATGAAAGGCGATCGGTCTTTTTCCTGGAAAGCTATGATAAATAATATCCTCTGGAATTAGAGTGAAAATGCCAGACGAATCATCCCTTGATCCTTATTTAGAGCGACTGTTTGAAGACTATTCCAATACTGAAGTTATCGAACTACAGCAATATCTGTCTGAATGGGATAGAGGAACTTATCGAACTGTGGCCCAAAGTGTGTTAGACCATTCACAAAGAAAAGGATTCGATCCACTCAAATATCTGCGTAAGGCACACAACTTCAACACTAGAGGTGCTGTAAGAGTTCCTCGGACGGGATATCGGCAGGATGGAGCCGCTATTTACCGAAAGGGCAATGAGTTTTTAATTGTGCGAGCTGACCAGTATGGTGTTGAGAAAATCGTGACTTATGGCATTAATGAGGAATAGCGATATGGCACAATTTCAGAACAAATTAGCGATTCAACAAGATATTATTGTGCAACTTTTGGCACAGTTGACAGTTGACTATCAAAACACTAAATCAGAGCGCAAAGAGATATCTCAGAGGTATTTTGGTTCCGAGGAAGATTTTTCGTTTCTGGAGGAGCTTGAGTTAGTAACAGTAAGTATTCGCGGTTATGCTAGTCAGATTGAGGAGCGCGCAGAGGTTGAGAATCGCGAGCAAGCGATCGCAGAGTTACATCAGCTTCGGGTGTTCGATCGTTCTGCGATCGCTCAGTTTTATGATGAGACGCGATCGGGCTATCTTCAAATGCGATCGTATATCCGAATGCTAGACTATTTGCGGTTGCTGGTATTGGAGTATTTGCAAATGGAATAGAGAAGGAGTTTGGGAAATAATAGGCATCTTCTGTCCGCTACGCTAAGATGAAGGCTAGTTTACATTTTCTGATGAGGTCGTTATGACCAGTTCGCTGTCTCCTACAAGCATTTCTCGCTATGTCACCCGCAATCCTGAAGTTTTGCAGGGGGAACCGATTATTGCAGACACTCAAGTTACTGTACGGGATATTGTGGTGTTTTGGAAATCAGGAATCAAGCCTGAAGAAATTCCACAGAAGTTACTGCAACTCGTGACGGCAGCTCAAGTGTTTGATGCGATTAGCTTTTATCTGGACAATCAGCCAGAAATAGACGATCGGATTGCTTGGTATGAGGCGCGTCCGATGTTGAATGTTTCACCTCTTTTGAGATGTAACCCGTTGTTGAATGAAGTCACGGAATATGTTCAGACCTATCGCCAAGATCGAAATGCTGATATCGATTTTCCTGAGTCTGAGACCCTATGAATCAATATATTCTCGATACCTACCATCTCACACTGCTGCAACACTTTCCTATGCAACTCCAAACCCTGTATACTGTCGCGCATAGGGAGGCTGAACTCCTAACACGATCTCTTCTTTCGCAATCCCCATTTGTACTAATTCATCAGCAAAACTTCGATCGGTTTGATTGCGCTGAATCCAAATTTTTCCATCTTTGATATCTAAGTGAATGAAGCAGTTATAAATACGGTGATGTTCATTCCATCCTAAATCGATAACCAGATAGCGATCGCGTTCTTTGTCAAAAACGAATTCTACTTCAATCTGACCATTAACCGGCGGGTCTTCACCCGATTCGATCAGCAACTTTTCGATGCACTGGCGATAATAATCTAGTCGATCCATTTGACTATTTCCTCCCGTACTGGGTTGTATACAATAATTTTAACTTGATGTCGTTTGACTGATGCTTTGGGTAATTCGCGTTGGAAGAACGATTCGTAAGAGGCAAGTGGAACTGCTAAATATAAGGTACGCTCTGGATCGAGTTCTTCTAAGACTAATCGATAATTCAAAAATTGTCCCAAGGCTGTATGAAAATCAGATAATGCGGAATCGTTCAAAAAACTCTTAATTTCGACTGCGATTTTCTCTCCTGCTTTCTCTGCACCCAAGAGTCTTTCTGCTCCCAAGTCAATCTCCACGCGCTCGTTTTTTGCATACTCAAGCTTCAATGGATCGTGAGTAACCGTCCATTTTTCTTTTTCAAGACCCCTCTTTACCGAATCATGAAATTTATCTTTAGCTGCCATACTTTCAGAGTCTCAAAAATATACATTTCATTTTGTCCGATAAGCTTATGATAACAATCACAAAGCAAAACTTACCGAGTATTTTAAACTTCTGCGAAGTGCCAGAATGTGATGCCACCTTCATTATGACTGAGCAAAATCCCCAAATCTTCTAGGCTTTCCAGACAGTCGAGAATGACTTTTTGTTTGCGATTGGCGCCTTTGAAATGGGCGGTGACTTGGGCGGCAGTCCATTCGCCACTTTGGGTGCGAAATAAGTCGCGGATGGCGGAAAGTTGCTCTTTGAGGGTTTTGGGGAAAGGTTGTTGTTCCGTGGGGGCGATCGAGGTTTCGGTTTCGGTGGTGATGCCTGCAAGGGATGGTTGCACGTAGGTTTCGCCTGGGGCTTGGTAGTCGGGACGCAGCCAGCGAATGAGTCCGCTGCGTTCTTCTTCGGCGCGTTGGGCGTTGAGGGTGACGAGGTTTTCGAGGATTTGGTCGTCGGTGAGGGTGGGTTCCCAACCATAGGCGGCAAATACGGCGGCATCGAGTTCGTCGTGGATTTGTTTGAGGGTGGAGACTAGGGCTTTTTGGTTGAAGGCTTTGTCTTTGTCGTCGAGGGGTTCGCCAAGGCGGAGTTTTTCGAGGAGGTTGTACATCCCGGTGATGGTGACTTCGGGGTGAGTGGCTTGGACTCGTTTGCGGTGGCTGTCGAGGCGTTCTCCGAGTTCTCGGATGGTTTGTTTTTGGGTGTCGGTGGGGTCGGGGAAGGGGAATTTACCAAAGCATTCTGAGTGATTGTAGTTAGAGTCATTACCAACTCCTAACCATGCCCCAGTTCTCATAGCCCAATTAACATGAACTTTAGATGATAAAATACCTAGAAAATATGCCTCATCTAATGCAATTGTTATTAGTTTTGCGTCTGGTATAATATCACACTCTAAAAACGTGAAAACTCGATGCTTTGCAGTTCTACAGGTGACTATGTATCTGTTCAAACCTTTTAGTGCATTGCGTGTGGTTACAACAGGTTCACCAAAAATCCACCATTTTTTTTTATACGATTCTCGATTGTTTTCGTCACGCCCTGGCTTGACTCTCTCAAGAATCCACTGATAGAGACGTGGAAATTTATCTTTCACTTCGTTTTCTTCTAAACCAAACAAATCAATTACCATTAGATTTCTCGATCTATCTGTGATATCCCTCCCATTCCGATATCTGCGAATATATTTCTCAGTATCCGGTACTGTGTCAATCCCTAAAAGTAATGCCTCATTAGGCGTTACTATAAAGCCAGATCCAATTAACTGGACTCCTCTATTACCAATTTTTTCATTGGCACGAAGAACTCGTGCTGAGCTAATATCAGCACCTACAGTTAAATCAGAGCATATTTTACCTAATTTTGATACAAATTTAATTTTTGATTCTCCCTCTTCTTTATCTAACTCATCCGTTACTTTATTTAGTAATCCCGAAACTTGCCCTTTAATTGCTGCTGTCAGAGAAATTCTAACTGCTGCCCCATCAGAGGAATCAACCCACGGGTGATCGGGAATAGCAAATTTTATTGAAATTGGGTTGTTGAAATCGAGATGAGAGTTAATGACACGACGATTGAAAGTTTGGCGCAGGCTATTTGTCGTGATTAAACCAAAAGAATTAATTTTTCCTTCTCGTAACAAAAGTGCTGATTTATCCCACCAGTAAGTAACGTAATCGATAGATTCAGGCAGAGTTTTGTACACTGCTCGAAGAACTTCTACATACCCATCCCCCAACATTTCCCGCATTCTCGCATTCCCAATAAACGGCGGATTAGACACAATATAATCCGCATCCTGCCACTCGGCCGCCCTCGGATTCAAATACCGATAAATCGTTACTTTGTCTGTAGGATCGGGAATATCTTCCCCCGTCACCGGACTTTTCATCATCCGCCCACCCCAGCGAGTTCTCACCTTCCCCGCCGCATCCACATCCGGTTCTATTCCGTCATAGGCCAACACCGCATCCCGGCATTCAATATTGTTGTACTCCCGCAACACCGGTTCGATCGGCGGAATATCGCCAAACCGCCGAAAATGCCACTGCAAATACCCAATCCAAATCACCAAATCCGCGATCGCCGCCGCCCGTGGATTAATCTCAATCCCCAAAAACTGACTCGGATTAACTTGAGCAATATCTAACCGCAACTGCGCCGATCCGGTGACATCCTCCAAGCGCCGCAACACCTCCGATTCCAACCCCTTCAACAAATCCAACGTGACATACAGGAAATTCCCCGATCCGCACGCCGGATCGAGAATCTTCACCCCTTGTAACTCCGTCAGAAATGCCTCTAAAACTGATCTCGCCTTTTTCCTTTGATTTGCAGTCGGTTCCAATTCCCCCGCGTTGAGGAACTGTTTAACCTCCGCTTGTACCGCAATCCAGCGATCGCCCAAAGGCTCCATTACCACAGGCTTTACCAACCTTTCCACATACGATCGCGGCGTATAATGCGCCCCCAACTTACTCCGTTCCCTCGAATCCAGCGCCCTTTCCAACAACGTCCCAAAAATCGCCGGTTCCACATTGCACCAATCCCGCTTCGCCGCCTGCAACAAAACTTCCAACTGCGCCTTTGTCAGCGCAAACGCCTGCGACTCGGCAAACAATCCGCCATTAAACCGCAACAGTTTGCCGTGAAAGCCAAAACTCGTCCCCTCATTCATCGCCTCCCACAGCGCCTCTACTTCCGGCTTAAACATCTTCGGATTGAGAATCCATCGCGTTTCCAGCGCCTGCGTAAACAAATGTTCTTTGAGTAACCCCACATCCTCAGCAAACATGGTGAAAATACAGCGCATCAAAAACTGGGCGACTTGCTGCGGATCGACATTCGCCTCCATCCGCTTCGCCAACTCTGCCAAATCCGCCGCTACTTCCCGCGTCACCCGCGCTGCAATTTTCTCTGGATTGCGCTGCTGTGGATTGCTAAAAATATCGACAAACAAATCGAAAACATCGGCTTTCAGCAACTCGATTAGCCCGATTTCTCGCCGCGCCCCATAGCCGCCATAATCGCCGCTAAAACCCATCCACAACTCGAAATGGTCGCCAATATCGCAAGTTAACAAAAACGGCGGTTTGCTGCTGAGACTGCGGGTATAGGCGATCGCCTGCACAAACGCTTTTTCCATCTCTCGCAAATAGGTATTTGTCCCCCGCTTCGCCGTTCCTTTTTTGCTGGTTGTTCCGCCCTGTTTTGCCTCGATTAAAAAATGCTCGGCTTTGTAAAAATCCACAAACCCCGGAGTTACTTTGCCGCTGGGGTGAAAAATTTTGACATCTTTATCAAAGCAGTAGGGATCGTTGGGAATTCTGCCTTTATCAAAAGGGCGATCGACTCCCAGCGCATCGCACATTTCCGCAAAAAACAACTGGTAGTTTGCCCGTTCGTTACCGCTAGAACCTGCCCAGCGCGTGATGAATGTTTCGACTCGCGTGCGATCGGCCTCATTCATGCTTCAATCCCTGCTGCTTGCTTTTTCCTGATTCTATACTTCGATCGGTTTGAATTGGCGATTTATCTTGCGATTTTGGTTGGAAACTCCTGGCACCGATTACCCAGTGGGCGGCAGTTAAGAGGTAAAATAATCCCCAATCTTCTATTTAGAAACACTTTGGCGAGATTTGAGTTCATAGTAGATGGCCCACCAGTATTACAACAAGCTCGTAGGCGAGATATTCTTAAAGCTTGGAAAGTGACAGTGAGGCAAGAGGCTGAAAAATACTGGTCTTCGGAGCAGAAAACAGCTACTGGCCTAGTGATGCTTCAGATAACTTATTTCTACGATTCTGTTAAAATCGATGTAGACAACATAGTAAAGCCAATTCAAGATGCAATTATCGGGCTAGCCTATGTCGAGGGAGTATCTCAGTTTTGCAAAAAGCATTTTTTTTATTATAGTGCGAGCTTAAGAGCTCGCGTATTCTACAAATCGCGAGCGGGGACGCTCGCACTATAAATGCAAAACTGAGATGCTCCCTATGTCGATGACGATCGAGTAACTGATGTTCTAGTCCGCAAGAGGAATTTATCAACTAACTTTAAAGTAGAAAATATGACCTCGATTCTAGCGGAAGGATTTGCCCGTGGTAATGAATTCTTGCACATTGTCGTAATTGATGCTCCTGACAAAGAGGTACTGACATGATCGCAACCCCAACTGCAAACATAGAAAGAGAGCAACTGCTGAAACTAGCAGAGGAGTATCGTGAGAAAGGTTATGAAATTTCATTTCATCCAAACTCTGAAGATTTACCGGACTTCCTTAAAAGCTATCGCCCGGATCTGATAGTGCGCCGGGGCGAAGAATCGGTGGTTATTGCAGTCAAGTCACGCGATTCACTCAAGTCACCCTCTACTACATATCT
Organism: Microcoleus sp. N3A4; assembly: GCF_036701805.1. Taxonomy (NCBI): domain Bacteria; kingdom Bacillati; phylum Cyanobacteriota; class Cyanophyceae; order Oscillatoriales; family Microcoleaceae; genus Microcoleus; species Microcoleus sp. N3A4. The sequence goes on along the minus strand of NZ_JAUBRJ010000021.1, from coordinate 100,155 downwards.
ACGTAATTTAGCCCAAGCAGTAGCAGAAAATCCCGGCTGGAGGTTTGAGTTAGTGATGACTAACTCGGAGGATGCAGTCGATATTTCCCAAGCTGAGGATTCTTTTCAAGAGCATGAAATAGAGTTGGGTTTGCAAGTCGCCAAGCAACTTGTAACACAACATCTAGAGTCAGCAATGCTATATTCTTGGTCTTTAGTTGAGGCAACTTTGAGGATTGTTGCCCATAAAGAAGAGCTAAGTTTGCAAAGATTAGAACCGCTGTATTTAGTGAAACAACTGACGGTTGAGGGCGTGATTTCTAAATCCGAATATCAGTTATTAATGAATGCGCTTTCTTTGCGGAACGCTATTGCTCATGGGTTTAAAACTACACAACTTACGCAAAATTCTGTGTGCGAACTGATTGAGGTTACAGAGAAAATATTGAAAGATAATACGGCGGTTGTTTAAAGCAAAAAGGTTGGGTTTCCTTTCGTTAACCCAACCTATTAATAATGTAATGAAATCAAACTTCAGAGTTTAGCCTTGATTCACAACAGTCGGTTTTAAACTATCTTGTGACTCCGATCGATCTAAACCATTTTGAAATTCCACAGATTCCTTAATCGGTTTCCGGGCTTCAATTAAACTCAAAGCTTTGTTGACGCTTTCAGGTAAAATCACGACCAAACTGCCGGCCGGCGCCTCATCTAAAGCCTTGTTAACAGCCGTTGTTTCGTCGAGAATCAACTCGTATTCAACTTTAGATTTGTTTGCGGTTCCTGCAGACATCGCCTCGGCAATTCCCTGGCAAATTAACTTTGCCACAACACCGGGCTCTCGCCCCCGCCGATCGGCATCTTCCTTCACAATAATCCGATCGAACATCTCGGCCGAAAGTTTGCCCAGCGTGACAAAATCTTCATTTCGCCGGTCTCCCGGGCAGCCAACTACCCCAATCCGCATTCCCGGCCAATTGAGCACAAAAGAACCCAAAGCCTTGTAGCTGTGGGGGTTGTGGGCGTAGTCGAGCAAAGCGTGATAGCTGCCCAAATTAAACAGGTTCATCCGTCCGGGAGTTTGGCCGACGGATGCTTGGAAGCTTGACAAAGCCGCCCGAATGTGCTCTATTTTCAATCCTTGGGCAAAGGCTGCCAAACAAGCTGCTAAAGCATTGGCAATCATAAACGGCGCCCGCCCGCCCATCGTCAGCGGCACGTTCACAGCTTGCTCGATTCTCAGCGTCCAATCGCCTTTCAAGATCGACAAGTAGCCATTTTCGTAAATCGCTGCCAGCCCGCCCGCAGCGGTATGTTTGGCAACAAGTTCGTTGTCAGGGTTCATCGAAAAGTATGCAATTTGAGCCTTGACACGCTGCGCCATCCGTGCTACTAACGGGTCGTCTGCATTCAAAACTGCATAGCCTTTGGGCATTACCGACTCGACGAGGACGCTCTTGAGCTTGGCCAGTTGTTCCACGGTGTCGATGTCGCCAATGCCCAAGTGATCGGCCGCGACGTTCAAGACGACGCCGACATCGCACTGATCGAAGCCCAGGCCCGATCGCAAAATTCCGCCTCTAGCCGTTTCCAGCACCGCCACTTCCACCGTCGGGTCAGACAAAATCAATTGAGCACTCTGCGGCCCGGTATTGTCTCCGCTTTCGACCAAATAATCGCCGATGTAAGTGCCGTCGGTAGTCGTGTAGCCGGTAATCTGACCGGTCTGCTTGACAATGTGGGCAAGCAGGCGAGTGGTTGTAGTTTTGCCGTTGGTTCCCGTTACCGCTAAAATCGGCACCCGGCTGGGTTGAGGCGAGGGGAAAAGCATATCGAAGACAGCGCCGGCGACGTTGCGGGGCAAACCCTGACTCGGGGCGACGTGCATTCTGAAACCCGGTGCTGCGTTGACTTCGACGATGACGCCGTTGACATCGCGCAGGGGTTGGGAGATGTCGGGAGTTACTACGTCAATGCCGGCGATGTCCAAACCGATTATTTTGGCGACTCTGGAAAACAGCCAGACGTTTTCCGGGTGGATTTCGTCGGTGCGATCGACTGCAATTCCACCGGTACTCAAGTTTGCTGTCGCGCGCAAAAATACTCTTTCGCCGGCGGGAACTACGGAGTCCATCGCGTATCCTTGTTTTTCCAGCAAATCCAGGGACAATTTGTCGATCGTGATCCGGGTGAGCACGTTGTCGTGTCCGTCTCCCCGCTGCGGGTCGCGGTTTACTTCTTCAATAAGCTGTTCTACTGTAGACCTGCCGTTGCCTACGACGTTAGCGGGGACTCGTTCGGCGACTGCTATGACTTGCCCGTTGACTACCAATACTCTGTGGTCGCGGCCGGTGTAATAGCGCTCGACTATCACGTTTTTTGTTTTTGATGCCGCGCTGGCTAAGTCGTAGGCTTCTTCTGCTGCTTCCCAGGAATTGATGTCGATCGTAATGCCGCGGCCGTGGTTGCCGTCTAGGGGTTTGAGGACGATCGGATAACCGCCGACATCTTCGATCGCCCCGCGCAATTCATCCAAATAATTAATCACCGTTCCTCTGGGAACAGGCACGCCAGCGCTGCCGAGGATATTTTTGGTACCTTCCTTATCGCAGGCGAGTTCGACTCCCAAAACTCCCGTGCGGTTGCTCAGAGTTGCCTGAATCCGCTTTTGGTGAACTCCGTAGCCGAGTTGAATCATAAACCGGGCGCTCAACTGTATCCAAGGAATGCCGCGAGATTCTGCTTCCTTGATCAGTGTTTCCGTACTCGGCCCGAGAGCCGCCGACGCAGCAAACTCTCTAAGGTCTCTCAAATCTTGGACTAATTCTGCTGCTGGATAAGTACCAGTATCAGCAATGCTCTGGCACATCCGCACGCCCGCCCGGGCGGCATAGCGACCTGCTTGTTCGTTTTGATACTCAATTACTACTTGGTAAATGCCAGGGGTCGCAGTCTCGCGGGTGCGACCGAACCCGACCGGCATTCCTGCCATTTCCTGAAGTTCTAGGGCTACGTGTTCGATTACGTGTCCCAGCATTGTGCCTTCTCTGACACGTTGCAGGAAGCCTCCCTGATGGCCTGGAGAACAGTGATGGTCGTTCAAACTCGGGAGCGCGGCGGTCAACCCTTCGTAGAAGCCAGGAATTTCAGATGTGGTTTTATCTGCCCACTCCTCTAAATCCAGACGCATGAGGACGAGTTTGTGGCGTCGGATGCTCCAGTAGTTGGGGCCGCGTAAGGTCTGGATTTTAAGTATTTTCATGGTAGTTAGAGGGGTATGGGGCGCGAAATCTTATAGATAATTGGAGCATTTATTCAATTTCGATCTAGATTGCTCGATCTACTGTTCGCTGCGAACAGTTTTGCACTGAATTTCCAGTTATGGGGGGCCCAATTGAAAATCCATGCAATTGCGATCGGCTAGAAACCAGTACAGGTCAATCTCAAACAAAAGCTCAAAGCCCGAAGGTAGAATTTTCTGTGATTCTGCCTTCTGGCATCAGCCGGTGGTTGCTTCGGAATCTATTCTATTGTTGTATTCATGATTCTGCCGGAATGCCGCATAATTTCTGTCGGATCGATGACTTTGAAATTCTGCGTTAGTTGGCTGTGCGACATTCCGGGGGCCAGCCAGACTCGGAACAGGCTGCCGATGGCATTGGTTTGCCTAGGGGCATATTGTAGCAATCTCCGTGACACAGAACGTGCAACCGCATATTGAACAGACTTAAGGGTTCTGTGGCTCCTACCAGAGACTCGTTGGTATAAAAATTTTCCCTAGAATCAACAATAGTCACAGTGCCTTTACCGAGAATTTTCATAGTATCGTCTCCCTCAAACAAGGCGCAGGTGTCTTCGTCAATACCAATAGCGATGCGATCGGGATGGCTTGCCACAGCCGACAGCAAGCGAGCCATGCGGTTGCGGTTGTGAAAATGCTGGTCTACGATGATCTCAGGAATAATGTTAAGTCCGTTTGCCATGTCTACTAAAGAGCGGTTCGGTGACGCGCCGCTCCCGCCGCCTGCAATCATGTGATATCCCATCACCGCAGCACCCGCGCTGGTACCGGCGAGGGTAATCTTGCCTTCGAGAGTTTCTTTGCGAATTTTCTCCATCAGCGGGGTATCCGCCAGCAGTCCGCAGAGCCTCAGTTGGTCGCCGCCTGTGATGAATACGCCAGTACAATCTTCTAAGTAATCTTTCCAGACGGGGTTTTCGGCTTGTTCGCGTTCGCGGATGTCCACTACTTTGACGGCGCTAACGCCCATTTCGTCAAATATGGTGCGGTAGCGGTTGCTAATTCCTTCGGGATCTCGCGAAGCGCAGGGAACGATCGCCAGCCGAGCGTTTGCACCTCCAGCACGGCAAAAAAAGGTGTTCAAAATCTCTCGTCCGTGAACTTTGTCTTCGGCTCCGCCGATGACCATAATCGAGGTTTTTGTGCGCTGGGAAATATTGTGTTCAAGGGCTTGAGATGTCAACTGCTGCATGGTGTGTCTTCCTCTGTTGGATGTGAAATTCAATTTTGCCGTGACTGTGGGTAGAATGGGGCTTTTTAAGAGTGAATATTTTTTGGTGCGAGTGAGGTGCGATCGCCTATGGCGCGATCCCGCAGTTGCTTGGGGGCGAGTTTACTCGCAGCGGCTGTCCTGAGAACCGATTATTTTTGTACAAAACCGACTTGCAGACAAAGGAAGAGAATTTAACTTGCAAAAATTCTCAGAGATTATAAGAAATTATAAAGAATAAAGCAATTAGTGAAAACTGAACTCCCTCTAAGGGTCAAACTAGAGGTGATGTATTAATAAATTCCAATAATTGTGCGATTTGACGTTGTTACCCTATTTCCAGATTTTTTCCGGGCTCCCCTAGGATCGGGACTGATGGCCAAAGCCTTAGCTAAAAATATTGCCGAGGTGAATTTTGTCAATCCCCGCAATTTTACCACAGACAAGCACCAGCGAGTCGATGATGAGCCTTACGGGGGCGGAGTAGGGATGCTGATGAAGCCGGAACCGATTTTTGCTGCGGTGGAGTCGCTGCCGGTTTTGCCGAGGCGGGAGGTGATTTTGCTGACTCCCCAGGGGGAACCGATGCAGCAGCAGATGTTTCGGGAGTTGGCGGCCGATCGCGATCAGTTGGTGTTGATTTGCGGTCATTATGAGGGTGTGGACGATCGAGTGCTGCACTTGGTAACTCGCGAGGTGTCTTTGGGGGATTTTGTGCTCACGGGGGGCGAAATTCCGGCTTTGGCTTTAATTAATGGGGTTTTGCGATTGCTGCGGGGAACTGTGGCGAAGGAAGATTCGCTGAAGTTTGAGAGTTTTGAGGACGGACTTTTGGATTATCCGCAGTACACTCGACCGGCGGATTTTCGGGGATTGAAGGTTCCTGATGTTTTGCTATCTGGTAATCACGCGGAAATTGCTCGCTGGCGCAGGGAACAGCAAATTGAAAGAACTCGATCGCGCCGGCTGGATTTGTACGAGGTTTGGTTGCAGGAGAGGGAAGAATAGGAGAAAGGGCGATCGCACGGATGGTCAGAAACCGGGTTTTTTGCGGTAATACTTCCTTGCAGTCCACAGATTCGGTAAAAAACCCGGTTTCTTTGGTCTTGATTGGTCCAGGGCCGTATATTTAAGATCCTAATAAATTTTGGATTCGCCTTTGTAAGTCTTTGAGTTCAAAAGAGCGATCGAGAAGTCCCCGATAATTTTCTAGCGTTTCCAACATTAACCCTTCTCTCCCCCCTCCAGCAGCTTTAGGATTGCCATAACTGCTGAGGAAATCAGCAAAAAAAATCTTTAACACTCGGAGCGGCATTAAAAAATAAATTCACTTATCTCCATGAAAATATGAAATAATTGTCTTCTACTATACTTCCAAAACCTCCATTTTACATGAACATCCGCATCGGCAATGGCTACGACATTCACTGCTTAGTTCCCGATCGCCCTCTCATCCTCGGCGGTGTCAATATTCCTCACGAATTAGGATTACTCGGTCACAGCGACGCAGACGTGCTGACTCACGCTATCATGGACGCGATGCTCGGAGCTCTCAGCTTAGGAGATATCGGCTTTTATTTCCCGCCGACTGACCCGAAATGGAAAGGTGCTGATAGTCTCGTATTGCTGGCACAAGTCAATCAGTTAATATTAGATAAAGGCTGGGAAATCGGCAATATTGATTCGGTGGTGGTGGCGGAACGTCCAAAGCTGAAACCGCATATTGAGCAAATGCGCGATCGGCTTTCTAGCGTCCTCAAACTCAACCCAGACCAAATCGGCATCAAAGCCACCACCAACGAAAAGTTAGGGCCCGTGGGGAGAGAAGAAGGAATCGCAGCTTACGCTGTAGTTTTGTTAGTGCTAAAATAGTTGTCAGGTTATGAAGATTTTCTACTTATTTAGGAGTCGAATTTATGCTCGCCGAAGACTTGGAAATCGAAATGCCGATCGACGTTGACATCATCGCTCTCGATAAGGACGATCGGGTAGTCGTGCTAATTGAGGTCAAAATTATTCAAGCTCAAGAACAAGCAGCAAAGCAGAGGATTGCTGACTACATGATATCTTGGATGAAAGCTGTGTTAGCGAAGATATCCGAGCAACGCACCATCATTCCCTATGCGATGTTTGTTGACACCGAACAAATTCTGATTTTCAAATGGGACGGAGTGAATTTATCTGAACCTGTTTGTTCTCTCAACACTGGTGAAATACTTCGCTATTATGAGCCTGAATTTGGTAAAAAATGGATATCTGAGCGTTACTTAGAGAGTCTGATCGAATCGTGGCTGCGAGACTTAGCGTATAACTGGAAATCTGAAATACCCCCAGAATCAGAACAGATAACAATCATTGGCTTGTTACAAAGGCTGGCTGGTGGAACAACAAAAGCAGGAGTGCAACTTGGTCATTTTGTATATAGAGACAAACTTCTTGATGAGTATTGCCACAGGGCGTGACCCTCAAGCAAGTACGTTGCTGATGCAAACGCCAGCATCTGTACAGTTGACAATACCCAGTATTTGCTACATGGAATCTTTCTCTGCTTTAGAGGATGAAGTGAAGCGACACAACTATTTCAAACAGCAACTTGACAATCAAATCAGCGAGGCTAATCGAGATTTGACCTCACAGCACGCCCAATCTCTATTTTTAAACTTAGGTCAGTCTAGAACCGACTATGAAAGACGACTCGACGATATAGATTTGCGTCTGCGCGAATCTATTGAGCAGTTGTCTCAAAATGCTGAGATGATTGCCTTAACTGCTAATATAATTCAAGAAAGCTTAAACACAATTATCATCAAAAAAGACCCAACAGACAATTTGATTCTGCACTGTATCCTGAATCATGCCCGCTTGCGCCCCACAGAAACCAAAGCATTTCTAAGCGGCAATGTCAAAGAATTTCGCCAACTTCCCGAAGTTCAAGATGCTTTGCAACAGGCTGGAGTGGAAAAGTATTTTTCGCGCACTGAAGATTTTCTCGGTTGGCTGCAATCTCAGTCAACCAATTTTAGATTTTAGATTTTAGATTTTAGATTCATCCCACGGATGAATCCGGGGGCTTGTTAGGAATGATGCGGAGCTTTTTAAAGTCTCTACGGATGAATCCAGGAGCTTGTGACCATATTACTTTCGGTCATTGGTTATTTGTTATTTGTGATTTGTTCCTCATAGTTGCACGGAAATGGTATAGTAAAAAATTATGAAAATTTCTATGATGCTACATTCAAAACTGCGCTGGCTGGCGATTTTACTGGCGGCAATTGCCACTATAACTCTGTCTGCGTGCACTCCAGCCCGATCGAACTTAGTAAACAGACTCATCGTTCCCACCCCCAGCGGCCCGGCCACCTTTAACTACCCGCTAAATCAATCTGCATACAGCGTTTTTGGCTATATGTACGAGGGATTAATCAACGAAAACGGCTTGACATCGCAGCTAGAACCCGGTTTAGCCGAGTCCTGGGAAGTTTCTAAAGATGGCAAAAAGATTGTCTTCACCCTGCGAGAGGGTTTGAAATGGTCGGACGGCGAACCGATGACTACTGATGACATTATCTTCAGCTATGAAAAGATTTATTTCAATGACAAAATCCCTAGCGGTTTGAAAGATACTCTGAGGGTTGGGATGAGTCGCCAATTCCCAAAAGTTAAAAAAATTGACAGCCGCCGCGTTCAATTTTCCGTTGCCGAACCCTTTGCTCCTTTTATTAGATATGCTGGGGGAATACCGATTTTACCAGCTCATATTTTACAGGAATCTGCAGACAATACAGATGCAGATGGCAAACCTAAATTCCTGACTACTTGGAACACGGATACTGACCCTCAAAAAATTGTCGGCAACGGTCAATATCGAATGCTGAGCTATACTCCTAATCAGCGCGTTGTTTTGGAAAAAAATCCGTATTTTTGGCGCAAAGATGCTGAGGGAAATGTCCAGCCTTACATCCAGCAAATTGTTTGGCAAATTATCGAAAATACTGACAATCAACTCCTGAATTTTCGATCGGGCGATTTGGATACTCTGGACGTGCAGCCGGAAGTGTTTCCGCTGCTGAAACGCGAGGAAAAACGCGGCAAATATACGGTCTTCAACGGCGGGCCTGATACTGGCAGCGTGTTTATGTGTTTCAATCTGAATAAGGGGCGCAATGCTCAAAATCAGCCGTTTGTAGACCCGGTTAAGTCTCGGTGGTTCGCGACTAAGGAATTTCGGCAGGCGATCGCCTACGGCATCAATCGCGACTCCATGACTAACAATATCTATCGCGGACTTGGGGCACCGCTGCATTCCCCAATTCCGCCGCAAAGTCCGTTCTACCTGTCCCCTGAACAGGGATTGAAAACTTACAGTTACGATCTGCAAAAAGCCAAAGAGTTGCTGTTAAGTGCTGGTTTCAAATATAATAGTGAGGGTCAATTATTGGATGCTGAGGGCAACAAAGTGCGATTTACTTTGTTGATGGCTGCGGGTAAAAAAGTTCGGGAACAAATGGGAACGCAAATTAAGCAAGATTTAGGCAAACTGGGGATGCAAGTTGATACACAGTTCCTGAGTTTTAACACTTATGTGGAAAAGCTGCGCCTGACGCGGAATTGGGATACTTACCTCGGCGGTTTTACGGGAGGCACTGAACCGCACAGCGGCTACAATATTTGGTCTGTTAACGGGACTTTGCACAGTTTCAACCAGGGCCCGCAAGCCGGAGAACCGCCGATTAAGGGTTGGGAAGTGTACGATTGGGAGCAGAAAATCGATGACCTTTACGTGAAGGCTTCTCAGGAGCTTGATGAGGCGAAGCGCAAGGAACTTTATGGGGAGACGCAGAAGATTATAGCGGAACAAGTGCCTTTTATTTATATGGTGAATCCGCTGACTTTTGAGGCGGTGCGCGATCGCATTTCGGGAATTCGCTACAGCGCCCTCGGCGGTGCTTTCTGGAATTTGTACGAGTTGAAAATTGCAGAATAGTCAGTTGTTATTGGTTAGTTGTTAGTTGTTATTGGTTAGTTGTTATTGGTTAGTTGTTATTGGTTAGTTGTTATTGGTTAGTTGTTAGTTGTTATTGGTTACTAACAACT
>NZ_JAUBRJ010000021.1:82126-90471 GCF_036701805.1 Microcoleus sp. N3A4 | reverse complement strand
GATAACTAACAACTGATAACTAACAACTGATAACTAACAACTGATAACTAACAACTGATAACTAACAACTGATAACTAACAACTGATAACTGACAACTGACAACTGACTAATATTTATGGAACCTGAAATTTTACAGAAGTTACTCGAATCTGTGGCGGCCGGCGATCTGAGTCCGATCGCAGCTTTGGATAAATTAAAGCATTTTGACTTTGAACAAGTCGGCGATTTTGCAAAAATTGACCACCACCGCACTCTCAGAACGGGTTTTCCAGAAGTAATTTGGGGCCCGGGGAAAACGCCAAACCAAATTGTTGAGATTATCGAGGCGATGCGCGGGCGAAATTCTGCGGTGATGGCGACGCGAATCGAACCGGAAGTTTTCGAGCAATTGCAGCAAAAAATACCCGATTTGTGCTACTACCAAAAGGCTCGAATTTGTGCAATTTCTGCTAATGTCCAAACTCCGCAGCATCTGGGTACTGTGACTATTATCAGTGCGGGAACGGCGGATTTACCTGTAGCTGAAGAAGCAGCAGTTACTGCGGAACTTTGCGGTTTTCAGGTGCGGCGTTTGTGGGATGTCGGAGTTGCCGGGATTCACCGCTTGCTGAGCAACCGGCACGTAATTGCCGGTGCAGATGTGTTGATTGCGGTTGCGGGTATGGAAGGTGCTTTAGCGAGTGTGGTTGCGGGTTTGGCAGATTGTCCGGTGATTGCTGTGCCGACGAGTGTGGGTTACGGCGCGAGTTTTGGCGGGATTGCTCCTCTTTTAACTATGCTCAATTCTTGTGCGGCTGGTGTGGGTGTGGTGAATATTGATAACGGATTTGGGGCGGCAATTTTGGCTTGTCAAATTCTCAGAACTGCTGGCAAAGTGGGCAAAAGAAAAGAGGGGGAGAATGGGAGAGAGGGGGAATAGTTAGAAACCCCCCTTGATAAGACTCGGGGATTGAAACCTATCCTACAAAAACTCTCGTCCCAGCAGAGGGACACTAAAAAATACAGGCGGTATTATTAATGCCGGATTTGATATTATACCAATTCTCGCCTCCAGAAAGCAACAATGATGAGTGTGGGTTTGTTTGCGCTCACCCGCTCGTGCACCGGTGCGTCGCTCAAAGATTGTGGATATTATTTAAGATTTAAGGGTGGCGACGCACCCTACATAACTGTAGGGTGCGTCGCTGTTCTATGGTTCAATGGAATTTGCAGATTGACAGATGGCGACGCACCTTACTTACAACGCCGATTGTGTGTACCGCATATAAATGGAATATGCTGTATATCGTTTCCGGTTGCATCGGCATTGTTCAAATGTCCAAATGTCCAAACAGTCAACATTCAACAGTCAACATTCAACAGTTAACATTCAAAAATGATTCCGGTGCAACCGGAATTGATATTACTTGCCAGCCAGCCAAATCGGATAAGCAGAAGAATCCTCAGCTTTCAACTTTTGCGCCTGATAGCTTTTGCTAGTCGAACTAGCCACTGTTTGCAAGCTTTCTGTCAAACAACTTTCGCTACCAAACGCTTCAAATCCCAAAGTCCACCACGCGCTGCCGTTAATGTTCAACTGAGTAAGTTCCACGCTGCAACCTTGGGGAATTGGGGCTTCCACAGGCACAGACATCAGGGAACCAGGGGCCGAAACTTGGTAAAGACGCTGCGCTCGCTTTTTCCTGACTCCCACCCACTTTCCTGTCGCCATAATATCCGCCGGTACCGGCGCCATCGTGTCGGCACAAACCCACTTCAGCCACTTCTCGGCCTTGCCTTCCCAGCGGTTGCCGAACTGCATAACCCCCAATTCTCCCTGCCGCCACTTTACCTCCAAGGTTTTCCCGCGCAGCTTCACTCCCAAGTAGTCGCAGCCAGGTACTAGCAAATATATGTCTTCCCGCTCTTCGGGAGGTGAAAGATAGCCGCCGAGACTGTCGCTTCCAAACCATTGACCGATCGATTTTGGCAGCGCACCGTTATAAAACCACCGCATTTCCAGACTGGCCCGCATAATTTTTCCTCCGTTCCACAATTTTCGTCAAACCCAGACTGGATTTGCCACACACCATCGACTTTTGTGCCTCTCTACTCTATCCTCCCCCCTCCGGGGCCCAGAGTCTACCCACAGTCATACCATTTGAGATTTGAGATTTGAGATTTGAGATTTGGGAAAGACTGACTATATAAGGGTTTAGAGCTTGCCTACAGTTGCATTTTTTTTTTACTGGTGTCAGAGCGAGGTCTTTAAAAAAAATTTCTCACAATCCTTTACATATCTTCACAAGTCTGTTACATTTATTTACAGTACGGTAAAAACCATTTAGGAAAAAAACATGACTAACAGAGGCTTCATGCTGGACGACGAAGGGAAAATGAACAATTTTGCGATCGAGCCGACAGTATATATTGATGACGAAGCCCGCACCGGCTTCACCCCTTACGCAGAACGCTTAAACGGCCGCCTTGCCATGATTGGTTTTGTTTCTCTCTTGGCTGTAGAAGTTTCGACCAAGCACGGACTGATTAGCTGGCTGACTCACCTGTAATGATTTTGTTTACAATTAAACTATATGGCTATGGCTCGCGAACGATACACAAACGGCGATCCATAGCTTAACTATTTTGAGGGGCAAGGTTTGGTGAGACAATTAAAATTAAATATTTTAGTGTTACCCTACCCGTAAAAATAATGCTCAAACGAATTGCGGCAATACTTCTGGTGGTTCTGAGCCTCACCTTGACCGGTTGTGTCTCTAAAGTCACCGGACTCAAAAGCTACGTTGATACTGGCGACGGCTATCAATTTCTCTATCCTAACGGCTGGCTGCCGATCGCGGTTTCTAACGGGCCCGATGTGGTGTTCCGCGATTTGATTCAGCAAACCGAGAACGTCAGCGTGGTCATCAGTCCAGTCGCCAAGGACAAAACTCTGGCGGATTTGGGCTCGCCGACGGATGTGGGATACAAGCTCAGCAAAAGTGCGTTAGCGAAGCTCTCGAAGAGGATCGCCCCGGCTGATTCGGGCCGCGAAGCTGAATTAGTCAATGCAGAAGCTCGCGAATCGCGATCGAAAAACTATTACATTTTAGAATACGCCGTTAAGTTGCCAAACCAAGAACGGCACAACTTAGCGAGTGTAGCCGTCAGCCGCGGCAAACTTTTTACGCTTAACGTGTCCACTACCGAAGAACGCTGGCCCAAGGTAAAAGAAGCTTTTGAGAAAGTCGTTAAATCTTTCTCTGTTTATTAGGTTAAAAAGTAGTTGGGCATTGACCAAACAGGGCATCGGGCGTTAGTTATCTCTTCCATGTCAATTAACCAATATTTCGTGTTATGTCGTTTCCCGTGGCGTTGGAATAATATATTTGGATGATATCAGTGCGAGCGTCCCCGCTCGCGATTTGGGTCGCGAGCGGGGACGCTCGCACTACATAATTACGATGCTACCGGATTTGATATTATTTGTTGTTTATTGGTTATTAGTTATTAGTTATTAGTGATAGTAACCAATAACCAATAAACAATAACTAATAACCTATCACCAATGCCCTGTTTGCCCGATGCCCTGTTTGGCCAATGCCCGATGATTTATAACTCATGAAAATTCCAACTTTTGTTTTAGCTTCAGCTTCTCCGGCGCGCCGCAGCCTGCTAGAAAATGCTGGCATTCAAGCTGTGATTTGCCCCAGCGACTTTGATGAAGGGCAAATACAAATTAGGGATGCCACTAAATTAGTGCAGGTTTTAGCAGAGGGAAAAGCTGAGGCTGTAGCTAAGTTTTTACTGGCTAATTCTCACCCGCAAATCCGCAATCCAAAATCGTGTTTGGTGTTGGGATGCGATTCAATTTTGCTCGTAGATGGCGAAATTCACGGCAAACCGAAGGATGCCGAAGAAGCAATCTCGCGCTGGCAGAAAATGCGCGGTAAGGTTGGCGAATTATATACTGGTCATGCTTTAATTGATACTAGATTCGATGACTTTGATGAGGCAAGGTCGCGATCGCTCATTCGCTGTCAAGTTACAAAAGTTCATTTTGCGGAAGTTACCTCGCGCCAAATTGCGGCTTACGTCACTACCGGGGAACCGCTGCAATGTGCGGGCTGTTTTGCACTGGAAGGTAAAGGCGGTTTTTTTGTGGAACAAATCGAAGGATGTCACACCAATGTTATCGGTTTGAGCTTACCTCTGCTGCGGCAAATGCTCAGCGAAATGGGATATGATGTGGCGGATTTTTGGTCTTGAAATGCAGAACTTGGAAACGAATAAAATGGTTTGTAGTAAGGACTAAAGTCCTGAGAGAGGACTTTAGTCCTTACTATAAACCTCTGAGGATTATCCTAGGGCGATCGAGCTTTCAGACACAGAGGTAAACTGAAGTTGAGCCGGCGACACATCTTTCACCAAACCCAGAATATTTCCGGTACTAGCTTCCCTAATCACCGTCGCCTTAGTATTTAAAAATCTAAAATCAGCGGTTCGAGGCTGTCCCGGAGGAAAAGGGCCACTGCTATCGTAATCTCTGGCATCACCAATTGTTAAAAACTTTTCAGTCAAAACAATGTCATTTCGCGTTAACCCTGAAGCTAATCCAATGACATCTCCTTGAGCTGGATTGTAATCGAGAATAAAATCGGCAGGCACTTCATCTACATTAAAATTGCCCGTTGGAGGCGGTTGATCCGAACCAATTTCCCGCGATGTTGCTCCCGCTTCTCTTTTGATGACAAACAAATCTGCGCCTTCACTTCCCCAAAGTCTATCAATTCCAGCATCACCGATTATAGTATCGTTTCCACTCTCTCCTACTAAAGCATCATTCCCTTTACCGCCGCGAATAAAGTCATTGCTCGTGCCTCCATAAACGTAGTCATCGCCTCGATCTCCGCTGACTAAATCGCTGCCGCATTCTCCGTAAAGTATGTCAAAATCTTGACCGCCGCGAATAGTGTCGGCACCGCAACCTCCGATTAAAGTATCTGTGCCGCTGTTGCCGTTCATCAGTTCTGCTGCACCGGAACCTCTGACAAAATCGTTGCCAGCTAGAGCCCGCAAACCTCCGGGAGTGTTGCGGAGGATTCCATTGGCGAGTTGAACTATATCGTCGTTCGCAGTGAGGTCAAAAAAGTTGGGATCGCTACCAGGATTTAATGGCCCAGTTAGCAATCTAATGTTGGGGGGATCGGCAATAATTGGGTCGGAGTTTTCAGCTAATGCTCTAATTTCTCCGAGAGTTGTTTCTGACATCTTAGCTTTCTCCTTTTTTGATTGATTTTGTTGACATTCTGATTTTAACAAAGGTTCCAATTAGAAAATCTGCGTGAATCTGCGGTTAAAAAAATTAAATTACTGTCAAAATTGCCCCCGGTCATTCTGCAACAAGCCTAGCTTATTGACACAAAACTGCTCAAATCCGCAAATATTTTGAACTGTGCAGCAATAATTCTGGGGATCGCGTACTCTATTACCCGTCAGCAGTCAGCGTGGGAAAACCAACAGACTGCAAAATGTCATCAAACCTTGAGTAAGGTCAGGAATCGTTAATATGCTAGACACTGCGATCGAATCTATTCAAGCCAGAGAAATCCTCGACTCCCGCGGCCGCCCCACCATTGAAGCTGAAGTTTACCTAGCAAACGGTGTTGTCGGGCTCGCACAAGTGCCCAGCGGCGCGTCTACAGGCTCTTTTGAGGCCCACGAACTCCGCGACGACGACAAAAGCCGTTATGGCGGCAAAGGAGTCCTAAAAGCCGTCGCTAACGTCGAACACAAAATTGCCCCCGCTTTGGCTAATCTGGATGCGATCGACCAAGCACTGGTAGACCAAACCATGATTGACTTGGACGGTTCCCCCAACAAATCCAACCTCGGCGCAAATGCCATTCTCGGGGTCTCCTTAGCCACAGCAAAGGCTGCCGCCGACACTTTAGGACTCCCCCTTTACCGCTATTTGGGCGGGCCCTTAGCTAACGTTTTACCCGTGCCTTTGATGAACGTCATCAACGGCGGCGCCCACGCCGACAACAACGTAGACATTCAAGAGTTTATGATTGTACCGGTGGGAGCACCTTCTTTTAAGGAAGCTTTGCGCTGGGGAGCAGAAGTATTTGCTAGTCTAGCTAAAGTCTTGAAAGACAAAAATTTGCTGACTGGTGTTGGTGATGAAGGCGGTTTTGCTCCTAATTTGAAATCCAATCAAGAAGCTTTAGATTTGTTGATGATGGCCATTGAAAAAGCTGGCTACAAACCGGGCGAACAAGTTGCTTTAGCTTTGGATGTTGCTGCTAGCGAATTTTACAAAGATGGGCAGTACACTTACGATGGTGTGGCTCATTCGCCGGTCGAATTAATTGATTATTTGGACGGTTTGGCCGGACAATATCCGATTGTTTCCATTGAAGATGGTTTGCACGAAGACGATTGGGACAGTTGGGTAGCGCTGACGCAGAAAATGGGCAGCAAAGTTCAATTGGTGGGTGACGATTTGTTTGTTACTAATCGCACGCGGCTGCAAAAAGGGATTGATTTGAAAGCTAGCAATTCGATTTTGATTAAGCTGAATCAAATTGGTTCTTTGACGGAGACTTTGGATACGATCGACCTGGGCAAACGGAACAGCTATCGATCGGTCATCAGCCACCGTTCCGGGGAAACTGAGGATACCACAATTGCCGATTTGGCGGTAGCGACTCGCGCCGGCCAAATCAAGACTGGTTCCCTGTGTCGCAGCGAACGGGTGGCTAAATACAACCGTTTGCTGCGGATTGAGGCTCAATTGGGCGATCGGGCAATTTATGCAGGATCGATCGGTTACGGGCCAAAATAACACTTGGTAATCGGCCAAACAGGGGATCGGGCATGGGGCATAGGGCATCGGGAATTGGTTTGAGATTTAAATTAACCAGTGAGATCCTGGATGTGAATCCTCGGTTTACCCATTACCCCATTACCCCATGCCCCATGCCCCATGCCCAATGCCCCATGCCCTATGCCCCATGCCCAATGCCCAATGCCCAATGCCCCATGCCCCATGCCCAATGCCCAATGCCCAATGCCCAATTAAGGATAGAAAGCCAATTGAGGCAAACCCAAAGTTTCTTCCCAACCCATCATCAAATTCATGCACTGGATGCCTTGACCGGCTTGTCCCTTAATTAAGTTGTCGATCGCCGACATCACAATTACCCTGTCAGTGCGCGGATCGACTTCGACGCCGATAAAACAAAGATTCGTACCGCAAGCCCATTTTGTTTGCGGATAAACCCCAGCAGGCAACACTTTTACCCAAGGACAATTGCGGTAAAAAGCGCTGAAAATAGTGATCAAATCTTCCCGAACCAACCCCGGATCGCGCAGAGTTGAATAAACAGTTGCCAGAATTCCTCGCACCATCGGAATTAGGTGGGGAGTAAATTGGACTTTGATATCTTGTCCGGCTAAATCGCTGCAAATTTGCTCAATTTCTGGCGTGTGGCGGTGGCGGCCAACGCCGTAAGCGCCCAGAGAACCCTCTGCTTCAGCTAACAAGAGATTAACTTCAGCTTTGCGGCCCCCTCCAGAAGCACCGGATTTGGCGTCGATAATTGCTGTTTCTGGCACGATGAGACCTTGTTTGAGCAAAGGTGCCAGGGCTAATAAACTAGCAGTGACGTAGCAGCCGGCACAGCCTACTAACTGAGCGTCTTTAATGCGATCGCGGTACAATTCGGGCAAACCGTAAACAGCCGTTGCAGCCAGTTCAGAGTCCGATCGCTCGCCGCCGTACCAAGCTTTATAAGTTTCCAGATTTTCAAATCTGTAGTCAGCCGACAAATCCAAGACTTTGCAGCCTTTTGCGATCAGCGTCGGTGCCATGTTGCAAGCTAAACCGTTCGGCAGCGACAGAAACACAACTTCACATTTTGCCGCTATTTTGTCTAGGTCGATCGCCTCGACAGTCAAATCAATGCAGTTAGTCAGATGCGGATAAAGGCTGGAAAAAGGTTTTCCCGCACTGCTATCCCCGCCCAAATAGACTACTTCAGCCGCTGGGTGATCCGCCAGCAGTCGCACAAGTTGCACGCCGCCGTACCCTGAAGCGCCGATAATTCCTACAGGCACACGTCCAACATCTCCCATTTTCCTTTATCCCCTCAGCCTTTGAAGTCAAAAACGCTTGAACTTTTGCTGCATTGTAGTACCAAACGCCAACTTTGGTGGCAAAGAATTGTGTTGTTTTCTTCGGGAGGTGCATTTTTGTTAATTTTCGGCTGTTTGACACCGCCCAAAAACCGATACAAAGCCCCGACTCCTTTCCTGGAGAGCGCAAAATTTTAGACCAAAGTTCCATCTTCCAGATTCA
>NZ_JAUBRJ010000021.1:71771-82026 GCF_036701805.1 Microcoleus sp. N3A4 | reverse complement strand
AAGCTGCAAGTAAATCTAAAATCTCAAATCTCAAATCTCAAATCGACAGACCGATCGCCAAAACCCTAAAATTAACAGGAGAGCCCAAAATTTTAGACCAAAGTTCCATCTTCCAGATTCAAAGCTGCAAGTAAATCTAAAATCTCAAATCTCAAATCTCAAATCGACAGACCGATCGCCAAAACCCTAAAATTAACAAACGGATGTGGTATGGTTCTATAAAAAACTTACCTTAATTCATCCACCAACAGCAGATTGGGATTCTTCCCTCTTTCTACTGACTACTGACTGCTGACTACTGACTAATGACTAATGACTGCTGACTGCTGACTAATGACTAATGACTGCTGACTAATGACTAATGACTAATGACTACTGACTTCTTCTTATGGGCATAGTTGTAGAAAACGTATCAAAACAGTTTGGCAGTTTCCAAGCACTCGATCGAGTCAGCTTAGAAATTGAATCCGGTTCCCTAGTCGCATTGCTGGGCCCGTCTGGTTCCGGCAAGTCTACGCTGCTGCGACTGATTGCCGGTTTGGAAATGCCCGACTCTGGCAAAATCTGGCTGACAGGCCAAGATGCGACCAATACTAGCGTCCAAGACCGCAAAATTGGGTTTGTGTTTCAACACTACGCGCTATTCAAGCACATGACAGTGCGAAAAAACATCGCTTTCGGCATGGAAATTCAGAAAATACCGCCGGCGAAAGTTAAATCGCGGGTAGAAGAATTGTTGAATTTAGTGCAATTGGGAGGATTGGGCGATAGATACCCGTCGCAACTTTCAGGAGGCCAGCGGCAGCGGGTAGCCCTCGCCCGAGCTCTGGCTGTGGAACCCAAAGTTTTACTGCTAGACGAACCTTTTGGAGCTCTCGATGCCAAAGTTCGCAAAGATTTGCGTGCTTGGTTGCGGCGGCTGCACGACGAAGTTCACGTTACCACAGTCTTTGTGACGCACGATCAAGAAGAAGCGATGGAAGTTGCCGATCGAATTACAGTCATGAATAAAGGTAAAATCGAACAAGTAGGCACACCCGCAGAAATTTACGACCATCCAGCGAGTGCTTTCGTCATGAGTTTTATCGGCCCAGTCAATGTCTTGCCCAGCAGTTCGAGGATGTTTCAAGACAACGGATTTGACTCAGCCAACCCCGAGATTTTCTTGCGCCCTCACGACGTAGTAATTGAAATTACAGAAAATCCTGCAACAGTGCCTGCAAGAATCAGTCGCTTGATTCATTTGGGATGGGAAATTCAGGTAGAATTAACCTTAGATGACGGTCAAATAGTAAACGCTAATTTGACCAGAGAAAAGTTTGACCAATTGCAGTTAGAACCTCAGCAAAGAGTGTTCGTCAAACCGAAAGATGCCAAGTCGTTTCCACTTTTTTATTCAATCTGATACCAATTCTGAAAACTCGATCTA
The DNA here is from genome assembly GCF_036701805.1 of Microcoleus sp. N3A4. Lineage (NCBI taxonomy): Bacteria > Bacillati > Cyanobacteriota > Cyanophyceae > Oscillatoriales > Microcoleaceae > Microcoleus > Microcoleus sp. N3A4. The sequence goes on along the minus strand of NZ_JAUBRJ010000021.1, from coordinate 80,597 downwards.
AATTTAAAACATAAAATATCTGGGTAGGGACGCGGCAATGGCGTCTCTACCCAGACATTTGCAGGGACACGGCGCTGTGCCAAAGTCGTGTCAACAATCGCCTGAAACCCCTGATAAATATCGTTTTTACCTGAGTCTAGATCCCCCTAAATCCCCCTTAAGAAGGGGGACTTGAAGACGTTTCCAGTCCCCCCTTATTAAGGGGGAGTAGGGGGCAAGCTAAGGGGGGATCTAGATTTAATAGTCAAACAGCCGTCTGTGACTGGGTTTAACGTGTTTGTTGTCACTAATGTGCATTGCCGTGTGCCTACTCTTTGATACTGACAACTGCGCGCAGAGTTAGTTTGTGATCTTGCCGACAGCCTTTCTGACTTGTTGCTCAAAGGATGTAGCGCTTGTGTTAGAAGGATTTTTCATTTTATCAATGTCAGCGTCTCCCTGAACTTCGTTGGGTCCTTTGCTCGCTTTGTCTTGAGTTTCTTCGAGAGACATCGGTTTTTCCCCGGCAACTTTTTGAGCTTTTTCCTCAATCCCCAAAAGTTTATCTTCACCTTTGGTAGGGCTGCTGGTAACGGCAAAAGCCGGGAAAGCATTAGAAACAAACATCAAGGCACAAAAACAAACAGCTATTAAAGTGCGTACTAAACGCTTGGAAGGAAAGTTAAAGCTGATAAAAGACATACAAAATTTCTCCGTTTTTAGAACTTACGATCGCTAAGATTGTTAACAGGCTGAAACTCACTCAAATTCTGCACAATCTTTAACTCAAGTTTGATCGAAGCAACCGTTGCTCTCTTTCAAATTGAGGTAACATATAATATCTAGCTGAAAAAGCTGGTATTTGAAATCCTTCTCAGGGAATATTTCTAGATGACTTGCGTGGATTGCCCCAAGAAAGCTATGTAGAAGGCACTTGTGTACAATCAAAAAAATTCTACATAAGTGCCTTCAGATGCGCCTCACATAGCGCCACCAATGTCAGTCATGGGTTTTCTGGTGGGGTGGGGGCGGGTTGATTTAGCCTGTCTCCAATGTGAGAGGGCGCTTTAGTAAACCCCCAGAGCGGTTTGTTGAAAATGTTGCAAGATATGAGATGTGCCCGACTGTCCGCTGACTAATGACTAATGACTAATGGCTGCTGCTGTCGCACCGGAACTTGATATTTTGCTAGATAAGTCTTAATTTCTCCTACACTCAGTTGCCCGTAATGCAGCAGGGAAGCCAGTAGTGCGGCTTCTGCTTTGCCCTCAGTCACGGCTTGGTAGATATGGTGACAGTTGCCTGCGCCACCAGAAGCAATGACGGGAATTTCGACAATTTCGGCGATCCTTCGGGTTAATTCCAAGTCGTAACCGGCTTGAGTGCCGTCAGAGTCCATGCTTGTCACCAGAATTTCGCCGGCGCCGCGCACTTCGGCTTCCTTAGCCCAGGCGATCGCATCTTTGCCGGTATTTTCTCGCCCTCCGCGCACGTACACGTCCCAACCGGGATTATCCAAATCTTGCCGTTTGCGGGCGTCGATCGCGATTACAATGCACTGATTGCCAAATCGATCGCTCGCTTTGTCAATTAAACTCGGATCGCGCACCGCCGCCGAATTAATGCTGACCTTATCAGCGCCAGCCCTCAATAAACTTTTAATGGTGTCTAAGGATTGGATGCCGCCGCCCACCGTCAAAGGGATAAATACTCGATCGGCCGTTCGGTACACCACATCAATAATAATGTCCCGGTCTTCGTGAGTCGCGGTAATGTCCAGAAACACCAACTCGTCAGCACCGGCATCATTGTAAACCTGAGCCATTTCTACCGGATCGCCAGCATCAGTCAGGTTGACAAAATTGACACCTTTGACCACGCGGCCGGCTTTCACATCCAGACAAGGCAAAATTCTTTTCGACAGCATAAAATTCTCGTGTTTCTAATTTATTGACCGCCGCAGCGAGGAAAAGGCTTTGTTGATATCTTCAAAAATAGGAAGTTAAGCAACAAATCTTAAAGATACCTTGTGTTTAACAACTGCTCGATCAAACTTATTTAAACTTATCTAAAGTTTTCTTTAGGCAGTCTGAGTTTATTTCCTACGCTGTTGGGTAGACGGCTAATCCCAAGATAAGTAGGCTATCCCCCTGGCTGCCGAGGGTTCCCAGGGTGGATTAATTGTCGGAAAAATAAACTAAGCTGATTGGAGTAATTGCTGACGTTAGGTGAAGGATTTAACTGGTTTATCTCGGCACTGAAAACCGAAAAGCAACTCACTGATATTTTCAACTTGGGACGGCCATCAATCTTAAAGCTTGTGGAAGAGTATTCGTCCCACTCATCCTAGCTAAAGATACTAAAAACTGTCACGCCCATTGCCCAATTAGCAGGTGTATTGCCACCCAGGGTAAACGCATCTTAACTTTAACCCAAAATATGCCACAGTTAAATCCGACTAAATTTCCATGTAGTTGGTTGTAGTTTATTGGTGCTATCAATGGCAAGAGGTTTTAGTAAAGCTGTAACTTCCCAACAAAAACAAACAGATTCATTGCCTTCACTGAAGATTTTAAATACCAGTTTTTTAGAACATTTTGCTAATTTGAACGACCCAAGAATAGAAAGAAGTAAAGAACACTTACTCAAAGATATTATCGCGATTGCCATTCTAGCTATCCAGACGCGGTGCAGACGGAACGGTCTGGAATAGAAGCCTATGGTAACGCCAAATATGAATGGTTAAAAAGCTTTCTAGAATTACCGAATGGCATACCATCTCATGACACATTTAGTCGGGTATTTGCCAGAATTGAACCACAACAGTTTCAAGAATGTTTTTTGAGTTGGGTAAATGCCATAGTCGGGGAATTAGAACTAAACGCGATCGCCCTTCATTGATGGCAAAACAATGAAACAATCTTATGACCGAAATGACCAGCAAAAAGCGCTACATATAGTTACAGCCTGGTCTTCATATCATCAATTAGTTTTAGGACAAAAAAAGTCGATAAAAAATCCAGTGAACTGACAGCGATTCCGGAATTAATAGAAATGTTAGAAATTGGGGGCAGCGTAATAACCATCGATGCTCGCTTGATGTCAAAAAGACATAAAATCTCTGATTTTTAAGAAAAAAGTAGATTATATTTTAGCTTTAAAAGGTAATCAAAAACTCCTCTACCAAGCCGTGAAAGAGTGGTTTGAAGTAGCACAAAAAGCAGATAACTTAGGCAGATAGTACAATCCGACATGAACAAGTAGAAGCCGGACATCATCGAGTGGAAAAAAGACAAGTCTGGACTGTGGATGTATCCGAGTTACCACAAGTGCATAATCAAGCATTATGGACGGGATTAAAAACAGTTGTCATGATAGTTAGTGAACGACGGCTGTGGAATAAAACCACGACTGAAGCTCGTTTTTACGCTTAGTAGTTTAAGCAGTAATGCTGAGACAATTGCTGGGGCGATCCTCCGTCATTGGGGTATTGAAAATATCTTACATTGGACGCTTGATGTTACATTTTGTGAAGATGAAAGCCGGATTCGGAAACAGAACTATCCCGAAAATTTTGCACTTCTACGTCGCGAGTGCCATAAATTTACTGAAACAAGAAAAAACTTCCGGTACAAAGTCTAAAAATGAAACGGTATCGAGCGGCAATGGATAATAATTCTTTAGTTAAAATTTTAAACTCTGCCAGTTAATGCTCGAAATCTAACACGTATCTAAGAAGGAAAATTATCCGGCTTTAAGAAGTTCATAAAATCTTAAGGTTCTGATTTAATCGGCTCAACTCGGGTTAAAATTAAGACTTTTAAGAAGGTTTTTTTAGTTATTTAGTAATGCACAAATTAACGTTTTTGTCAAATGAATTTTGATGCGTTTACCCTGCTGTTATTGTACCTCATCTTTCTGAGAAACGCTATAACATTTATAAGGGTCCTCCTAAATGCTGCAAGATGTTGTGAACTAACAGCTTGCACAGTCTGATAGAAAGCTTCAACCATTAAGCTGTTCTGCATTTAAATTGTATGTCAAAAAACAATTCCCCGTCTTGTGGGGTGGGCGTCCCGCCCGCGGAGAATATGCAATTTAAATGCGCGACAGCTTATACCGATCGCCCTATGTCGAAGAGAACGGCAACAGTCGCCGCTCTAAGTTTACTCCTAGAGTTGCCAAGCTTTTCACGACTCGACCGTTACCGTTCAGAATCCACGAAAAATCCTGAATAAGGAACACTTTGACAGGGCTACTATGACTGAGCCTACCAGTTCTACCAGTTCACGGGATCTCACTCAACTGCTGAAAGTAATTGTGAAAGGCGTTGTAACAGAAGTGTTTGAGCTGAGTGCAGGTAGAAATGATCTCCGGGAAACATCTCCAGCGAAAAGGCAGAGTTTGTCTGTTTTTGCCATGCTTCTAGGTCTTCAATACCGACTTTCCAATCCTCTAATCCACCAAAAGCAGCGATCGGACAATCTAACGGCGCTTCAGGAGTGTAGGCGTAAGTTTCAACCACAGCAAAATCGGCTCGCAGAGTAGGAAGTAGCAGTTCCATCAGTTCGGCGTTTTCTAGCACGGCTTTGGGAGTACCGTTATAACGGCACAATTGTCGTAGAAATTCTGTTTCTGGTAGAGCATGAATCGGCGGGTCGCGATCGGGAATTTGAGGAGCGCGATGTCCTGATACAAATAGGTGCAGTGGACTTTGGTTGTACTGTTTGCGGAGTAGTCGCGCCAGTTCAAAGCTCACCAATGCGCCCATACTGTGACCGAAGAAAGCAAAAGGTTTATTAAGGCTGCTCAGGATCGTAAGAGCAAGAGTCTCAATTACAGGCTCGATCTCGGTGAAGGGAGTTTCCAGCAGTCGAAATCCACGTCCGGGAAGTTCGATCGGACAAACCTCTACATCTGACGGTAGGTTCCCTGGAAAAGCACGATAGCTCAAAGCCCCACCCCCGGCATAGTGGAAGCAGAATAGTCGTAACTTGGCTTCAGGATTGGGTTTCGGATAGGTAATCCAGGAGTTTGCAGTTATGGTAGCGTTCATAAATTAATACTGTTGAAAGACTTGACGCAGCAAGGGTTTGAGTTAATCTATCTCAAAAAAGATATGTGCGGGCGATGCCTGCGGCTGACTCCGCCTACGCGGCTTTTTCGGGTTTGGATAACGGACAATAAGCATCTCTGGCGATTGCTACCTATAATTATTATCAATAATTCTGTCAAGAAGCTGCGATCCTTCTCAATTTTAAGGAGCCTCAACGCTTGGCTCATCAAGGTGAGAGAGGCGCACTCACTCCGTCAGCCTGAATAGACATCTCCGAAAAAGAATCTCAAACCCTTGCCCTGTATGAAAAAAATCTAAATGTGGCCGAGGTCTAATACGTAACCGTTTGTTGTTCTTAATAAAACTTTACAAAATTTTCCTGATTAGGGCTTGCCAAGAATCGAGAATAGGTAATACAATTCATCTAGCTTATTGAAACGAGTTCTCAACTATCAAGCAAACGAAGTCAGTGTGGCTGATGTAGGCTGTTCTTGCCGTTAACGATCGGTTCGCTGAAAAAATCGACATTTTCAAGTGAAAGCCAGGAAAATTAAGTCAAAACATCACTACTATTTATTCCATGACAAGTCCAAAGGATCGTTTATTTCATGAGAAGTCAAAAGGCGATGGATACACTGAAGGAAATACTGGCTAATTTAGGTATTCCCGAAGAGTCCCTTCATCAAGACACTTTACTGCGCGAGAATTTACAACTTGACTCTGTTGAAACAGTACAAGTTGCGCTGGAATTGAAACGAAGATTGGGGGTTAACTTGAAACTTGGAACCCGCCAAGATATGACATTAGCTCAAATCTGTAATGAGATCGAAACGGCGATGCCAGCCGAACATAAATGAGTATTTCTGAAAAATTACCTAGCATCTTCAACGTTGCAGCTTACTTCTTGGAAAGCAACCTAGCACAAGGACGTAGCGAGAAAGTAGCGTTTTACTATCAGGATTCGACTTATACTTATGCCCAATTAAACAGCTTTGTCCGACGTACAGCGAGATTATTCTCCGAGTTAGGATTGGCGCGAGAAAACCGGATAGCCATTCTTTTGTCAGACACTCCAGAATCAGTATTTGCTTTCTGGGGAGCAATTTTCCTCGGTGCAGTACCAGTTCCGATCAATACGGCTTGTACCATTGATGACATCCACTATATCCTGCAAGATTCACGCGCCAAAATCTTGGTGACTAACCAAGAATGGCAAGAAAAACTGACTCCCATCCAGTCTAAGTTCTTGCAAAATATTCTCCTTGCAGACGGAGAAAAACCATTTTTGTCTTTGCTGACTCAGCAGACAGACGAACAGCTACCTTACGCCGAGACATCTGGAGATGAACCTGCTTTTTGGCTTTACACTTCCGGTAGTACGGGTAAACCCAAAGGTGTAATTCACAACCACCAAAGCATGGTAGTTTGTGCAGAACTGTACGGTAAAGCTAAACTCGGTTTGCATCAAGATGACATCACCTATTCAGTAGCTAAAATGCCTTTTGCCTACGGTTTAGGGAATAGTTTATATATGCCGATGGCAGTTGGTGCAGCGACAATATTATCAGATGCCAATAATGCTTTTGATATTATCGCGGACATCGATCGCTACCGACCGACAATTTTGTTTGGCATACCCAGCGTATATGCCAGCATTCTCTCAGTGCATGAAATTGCACCTCTAAATACTTCCTCTTTAAGGTTGTGCTTATCAGCAGCCGAACAATTACCAAAAACTATTTGGTATAAGTGGCGAGACACTTACGGAATTGAGATTTATGAGGGTATTGGTACGACAGAATTGCTGCATATTTTTCTATCAAATGCAGAGGGAGAATGTCGTCCCGGCTGTTCTGGTCGTCCGCTTTCTGGTTATGATGTGCGAGTGGTTGATGAAAAGGGTTTCCCAGTTGCGGCGGGGGAAATTGGCGACCTAGAGGTGAGTGGAGAAAGCCTCATGCTGGGGTATTGGAATCGCCTGCGGGAAACGCGACAAGCTCTTTACGGGAACGCGATGCGAACGGGAGATAAGTATCTGCGCGATGCGGATGGTTATTTCTGGTTTATGGGACGTAAGGATGATTTCTTCAAAGTAAATGGGATGTGGGTATCGCCGTTTGAAGTGGAAGATGTCTTACTCCAGCACGAAGGTGTTCTTGATGCGGCGGTAGTTCCAGAATGCGATCGCGGCGAACAATTAACTGAGATTATTGCTTACGTCAGCCTTAAACCCGGCTTTGAGAAATCTCCCGATTTAGAAGAGAAGATTCGACAATTAGCTAGGGCTCGATTACCCCATTTTAAGGCTCCTAAAAAAATCCACTTTTTGGAAACATTACCGCGCACGCCCACCGGAAAAATTCATCGCAAATCCTTGCTGAAAACTCATTAATGTTTAACTCCCTTAACCAAAATCTTTACCCCATGTATCAGGTAGCGAGCAACTTATTAACTTATCACGAACTATTCATACCAGGTCAGAGAGATCCTCTGATTGTGTTGCAGAATCTATTAGATTCTGGGATTTTTTCCAAATATGTAATGTACAAAAGTGAAAACGAAGTACGTATTGCTGGGAATGTTTTAGCGGAAATATCGGTAAGTTCTCACGATGTTTCGCTCGCTTTTATGGGTGAGATTAAGTCAGAACCGATTGTCGATCCGCTCAAGCAAGTAGAATCAGCCTTAGCATCTTTGCCGATCGAGAATTGGACTGCTTATGGTTACATCGGCTTTGATGTGGCTCGCTTCTACTACTCCTACTCCAAGGCAATTGAACAACCTCTGCTCTATTTTTTAGTTCCAGAAATCGAACTTTTTATTGCTACTAGAGGAGTTCATATCAGAAGCATCAAGTCGCCAACAAAAGTTCTGGAAGCGTTATCAATAAATAGCGAATTGAGAGACTATGTAGCGACACCGCCAGTTGTTGATTTTGCCGATAAAGAAGAGTATCAAAGCCAGGTTTCCGATTTGATTCAAGCCATCCAAAGCGGCGATTTACATAAAGCGATTATTTCCCGTTCCGTGAAAGTGAAAGCGGAGATGGATTTGCTGGGAACTTATGCTTTGGGAGCCAAAAACAACAACTCAGCGCGATCGTATTGTTTGCAGGCTGGCGAAGTAAGTGCGGTAGGCTTCAGTCCTGAAATTTTAATGGAAGTTAGTGCTGATGGCTTTGTAGTTACTAATCCATTGGCGGGAACTAGACCGAGATCGGAAAATTTGGAAGAAGATTTACAATTGGAAAGTGAGTTATTTACCGATGCTAAAGAGGTAAAGGAACACGCGCTTTCGATCTGGTTGGCGCAAAGTGAGATGGCGGAGGTTTGTCTACCGGAAACTCTGCGGATTTTTGACTTCATGCAGGTGAAGCAATACAGGTGCGTGCAGCATCTATCATCGCGAATTGGCGGTCAACTCAAAGGAGAAAAAACTTTATGGGATGCTTTGAAAGTGTTATTTCCGGGTGTCACTGTATCGGGAATTGACAAACACAAGGCTCTGCAATGGATTGAGCGATTAGAAAAAGAACCGCGAGGAATTTATGCTGGTGGTATTGGTTGGGTTAATAGTAGTGGTATGGCAGATATTGCGATCGCAATTCGATCGGCTTATCAATATGGGGATTGGGTTTACTTAAATGCTGGTGCAGGAATTGTGGCTGAATCTATTCCCGAAAATGAGTATGTGGAGTCTGTTAATAAGATGAATACGATGTTGACTAATTTGGTTTTGAAATCTGCAAGCAAAGGTACGTAGTTGGGCTTTAGCCCTCTTAAGAGGGCTGA
>NZ_JAUBRJ010000021.1:33196-71671 GCF_036701805.1 Microcoleus sp. N3A4 | reverse complement strand
AGCCCAACTACGTGCCTAAGAGGGCTGAAGCCCAACTACGTGCCTAAGAGGGCTGAAGCCCAACTACGTGCCTAAGAGGGCTGAAGCCCAACTACGTGCCTAAGAATTACTCCTAGTTTTAATGGTTATGATGAATCTTTCAGTTGGTATTCGATCGCTTGCACTCTGTTTTCCCAGCCTCATTCGGACTAATGATTATTGGTTGGAAAAGTTCCCTCATTTGTTTGCGGTAACTTCGCCAAGAAGAACGAGGTTATCTCAGTCTAATGAATTCACTTCCGACGATGATGGGTTCGCTATTTGGTCGCAAGAAGTCGCACCATATTTATCAGACCCTTTTCGGGGTAATGTCGAGCGACGGGTGCTGGGTGCAGGCGAGTCGTCGCTGATGTTGGAATGTCGCGCTGCTAGGGAGGCGCTGGATGCAGCAAAACTTTCTACTGATGAAGTGGAATTGGCGATTGTTGCTTCTATTTTCCCCGAACAATTGGTTCCTGGCAATGCCTCTTATCTCGCAGGTGAATTGCAATTGCAATGTCCGGCGTGGAATCTGGAATCAACTTGTTCGAGTGCGTTAGTTGCGCTGCAAAATGCTCGTGCTTTGGTGCAAATTGGAGAGTATCGCAATGTTTTGGTGGTTGTTTCTCACATCGAGTCTAACTCTATAGATGATGAAGATACTTTATCGTGGTCTATGGGAGACGCTGCTGGAGCTTTTGTGGTGGATTCGCTCAAATCTAATCAGGGAGTTTTGGGCACTAAAATAATTAACACTGCTGCTACTTGTGGTGCGTATTTACATGAACTGATAACAGACGCGCAAGGTAAGCCTGGAATGCGTACTCGGACAGGTGAGAATGCCAGCAGTTTTGCCGAAACAAGTGTGGAGTTTGTTCGTACTTGCTGTGAGGGGGCTGTAGCGGCGGCTGGCGTGACTCTCGAACAAATTGACTTTTTTGCCTTCAATACTCCGACAGCTTGGTATACGAGGCTGTGTGCTAGGGCTTTGGGTATCGATTTGGAGCGGACGATCGATCTTTATCCTTGGTATGCGAATATCGGTTCTGTATTTGCGATCGCTAATTTATACCATGCCGCTCTTGCAGGTAAAATTCGCGAAAACGACTTAGTTCTTGTTTACACCAATGGCGCGGCTGCAACTGCGGCTGCAACGGTAATGCGCTGGGGTGATGTAGCGCTAGGAAAGCCTCCTGCTCCTCCAATTAATATTAATCGAGAAGAAGAAAAGAGTACAGTCAATCTTTTGGGTGTTAAAAAAGCTGTTCTATCCAAGGAAAAACTATTCGCCGCTGCACCAAGAGAACAGCAGCAAATATTGGAAACTTATCTAATAGAATGGCTAACCAATTCTTTACAATTGCCTTTCGATAGTCTAAGTCCGCAGCATTCTCTGGCTTTACTGCTTGATTCCTTAATGGCTTTTGAACTCAGAAGTCGAATCGAGGCGGATCTACAAGTGCGAGTGCCAATAGAAAGATTTTTTGGCGACACCAACATAACTCAATTAGCTGAACTCGTGCTTAATCAATTAGCTTTGGCGAACTTAACGGTATCAAAATCGGTTTTTATTACCGAATTCAAAGCAGAGGAAGAAAGGGAAATATTAAGTATTTGATTTGAACCTCGGAAAAAACGCTCGTCAATTGGTGCAATACTAACTTCAAGCTAAAAATATGAATCTACATTTACTTTTAAACACTTTATCTAACCAAGGCGTAAAACTTTCTAGCAATGGAAGTTCGCTAGAAATTGATGCGCCAAAAGGAGCAATTACTCCAGAGTTGCGTAACTCATTAATTGAACATAAAGCAGAACTTATCCTGTTATTGCGCCAGAACAGCATGAGTGCTAGTTCTACTTCTTTACCAATAATTAAGCCAGCACCAGACTTGCGCTACGAACCTTTTCCCTTGACTGATATGCAGCACGCATTTTGGGTGGGTCGTAGTGGGGTATTAGACTTAGGAAATGTTGCCAATCACGGCTACTACGAGATTGAATGTCACGCCTTAGACGTGGAAAAATTGAACGAGGCGTTGCCCAAATTAATCGATCGCCACGATATGCTGAGGGCAATAGTATTACCCGATGGCCAGCAACAAGTTCTCAAACAAGTTCCTGTATATCAAATGGAGATTTTGGATCTGAGGGGACAGGAGAAAGAAGTTGTAACCTCTGAGATTGAAGCAATTCGCGATCGCCTGTCCCATCAAGTTTTACCTGCTGACCAATGGCCTTTATTTGAGTTTAGAGCAACGCGGTTAAATGGGGATGTAGTTCGGCTGCATATCAGCTACGATTTGCAAGTATTTGATGCTTGGAGTTTGTTTCGTTTATTTGATGAGTGGTTTCAACTGTATCAAAATCCTGATGCGATATTGCCACCGTTAGAAATAACATTTCGGGATTATGTTTTAGCAGAACAAGCGTTGCAAGATACAGAATTATATAGGCGATCGCACGAATATTGGTTGAGTCGTCTGGATAGTCTATCTCTAGCACCGGATTTACCTCTCGCCAAAAATCCTAAAGAACTCAAAGAGCATCGCAACAGGCGCTACGAAAGCGGACTGGAACGAACTGATTGGCAACAGTTAAAGTTGCGATCGGCACAAGCGGGTGTAACTCCTTCTGGGCTATTACTGGCAGCTTTTGCTGAAATTATCGCGCTTTGGAGTAAAAGCCAAAAATTCACAATTAATCTGGCTTTATTTAATCGTCTACCGTTGCATTCTCAAGTCAATGATATTTTAGGAGACTTTACCTCTGTCACTCTTTTAGCCGTAGATAATTCCGCTCGTGAATCGTTTATCGATCGCGCCCTTCGCCTTCAGAAACAACTGTGGCAAGATTTAGAACATCGCTATTTTAGTGGAGTCAGCGTGACGCGAGAATTGGCTCGCAGAAGAGGCACAACTCCTAGCGCGATGCCGATTGTTTTTACTAGCACTCTCGGCTTTCGTTCCCTGGGGCAAGAAACTTTAACGTTCAGTCATTTTGGCGAATTAGTATATGGAATTAGTCAAGCATCTCAAGCTTGGATGGATATTCAAGTTTGGGAAGAAAAAGAAACATTGACATTTAATTGGGATGTAGTGGAAGAACTTTTCCCGGAAGGTGCGATCGCAGATATGTTTGAGTCATATTGCCGTTTTCTCAAGCAACTTGCTACTTCTGAATCGGCCTGGGTGGAAACGAATCGGCAACTCCTACCTCCGGCGCAATTAGCGCAAAGGAATGCGATTAATTCTACAGACGCAGCGATTCCAGACGATTTACTGCATAGTTTATTTGCCGCGCAAGTCCGGGAAAGAGGACGTGAAAAGGCAGTAATTTCATCCGCACGAACATTAACTTATCAGGAATTATTCGAGCGTTCAAATCAAGTCGGTCATCGACTGCGCCAATTAGGGGTTATTCCCAATCGGCTAGTCGCTATAGTAATGGAGAAAGGATGGGAACAAATTGTCGCAGTTATGGGTATTTTAGCTTCCGGTGCTGCTTACGTCCCCATCGATCCCGGATTACCTGAAGAACGCTTATCTTATCTGCTAGAAAATAGTGAAGTTCAGATCGTTCTAACTCAATCTCGGTTGAAAGAAAAGCTTACTTGGCGATCGGGAATTCAACTAATATGCGTAGATGAAGACTTAGCCGGAGAAAGCAAGCAAGCATTAAATCCAGTTCAAACACCCGACGATTTAGCTTTTGTTATCTATACTTCGGGGTCTACGGGATTGCCAAAAGGGGTGATGATTACTCATCGCAAGGTGGCGAATGTGGTAGTCCATACTAATATACGTTTTAGTGTTACTTCGCAAGACCGAATGTTAGCTTTGACCGCTCTCAATCACGATATGTCAGTTTATGATATCTTCGGTCTTTTGAGTGCTGGCGGCGCGATCGTTGTGCCGGATGCTACTGCTGTGAAAGATCCCCGTCATTGGGTAGATTTAATCGTAAGAGAACGAGTGACATTATGGAACTCAGTCCCGGCGATGATGGAGATGTTGGTAGATTACATGGAGGGTGAATCTGGAGGGCTACTAGAAAGTTTGCGATTGACAATGTTAGGGGGTGATTGGCTGCCGATTTCTTTGCCAGATCGCATAAAATCCCTAGCGCCCAATACCCAAATTCTCAGCGTAGGCGGGCCGACTGAAACTACAATTTGGAATATCTGCTATCTCATTGAAAAAGTCGATCCAAATTGCAAGAGTATTCCCTACGGTCAACCGATGGCGAACTCAAAATATTATATTTTGAACGACGCTTTAGAAGACTGTCCGATGTGGGTTCCGGGACAAATGTACTGTGCTGGAGTGCAGTTGGCAAAAGGCTACTGGCGCAATGAAGAAAAGACTGGCGACAGTTTTATTACTCATCCGCGCACGGGAGAACGTCTGTATCGGACAGGAGATTTAGGTTGTTATCATCCTGACGGCAACATTGAATTTTTAGGGCGAGTTGATTTCCAGATTAAGATTCGCGGAAACCGCATTGAAGTTGGAGAAATTGAGGCTGCTTTGACACAGCATCCAGCCGTCAAAGCAGCAGTAGTGAGTGCGATCGCTAAACAGCAAAGCAAAGAACATTTGCTCGCTTATGTCATTCCCAACTCAACAAAAATACCACCAACTGTTGAGGAGCTAAGGAACTTTATCAGTCATAAATTATCAGAGTATATGATACCATCCGCTTTCATATTTCTGGAACGTTTACCGCTGTCAGCTAATGGAAAAGTAGACCGTAACGCCTTGCCAACTTCAGGGATTTTTAGTCAAGAATTAGACAGTAAATTTGTAGCACCCCAGAACGATCTAGAACTGGCGATCGCTACAGTATGGCAAGCCGTCCTCGACTTAGAAAAAGTTGGAGTCAATAGTAACTTTTTTGAAATTGGTGGCAACTCATTATCGATCGCAAAAATCTACAATCAACTGAGAAATGTTTTACCCAATGAGGTAGAATGTATTTCATTGCTGGATTTGTTTAAGTATCCAACAATTCGTTCTCTGGCTCAACAATTAGATCGAGTTGAGAAAGCAGATTCGCCAGAGTTACAATTTACTGAATTGTCTCGACAAATAGCAGCCGGCAAAAATCGCCTCAAACAAAAGCTAAAAAAATCAAAACTGACAAAACCCTAGGCTCGATTAATAACTTAGCCCTCCTCATCTTTCTAAGAAAGGCTATATAACAACTCATTAACCAGCACTAAACCTACATCTTTATCAGGAATTAAGGGAATGAAATCGGAACAAACAGGCTTAGAAATAGCAATTATCGGCATCTCAGGACGCTTCCCAGGAAGCAAAAATATTGATATTTTTTGGAAAAATCTGATCGAGGGAGCAGAATTTGCTTCGGTTCTTTCCACAGAAAATGGGGAAGCCAAAGATTCAGATGTAGAGTCGAAGCGTTTGACTAAGAAAATAAAAGCGGCTGGTTTACTAGAAGATATTGAACTCTTCGATGCCTCTTTTTTCGGTTTAAATCCCAGAGAATCCGAAATTATGGACCCGCAACATCGCCTTTTTTTAGAGTGTGCTTGGGAGGCGCTTGAAGATGCTGGTTATGACTCTGAAAGAGAAGAAAGACCAATCGGAGTTTACGCGGGGGTCGGGAGAAGTACATACTTACTTTATAACCTTTTACCTAATAATCTGGATAAAACTCTCGGATATTTTCAGATATTACTTGCGTCTGATAAAGATTATGTACCCACCCGCGTCTCCTATAAATTAAATCTAAAAGGCCCCAGTCTTAGTGTCGGAACGGCCTGTTCAAGTTCATTAGTTGCAGTTCATTTAGCTTGTCAAAGTTTATTAAGTGGCGATTGTGACATGGCTTTGGCTGCCGGTGTTTCAGTTAAAGCGCCCCAAAATGAAGCAACTCTTTGCCCAGAAGAAATTTCTCCTGATGGGCGGTGCTTCGCCTTTGATGCTCGTGCAAATGGGACAATTGGTGGCAACGGTTTGGGTGTTGTTGTTCTCAAGCGACTCGAAGATGCGATCGCCGATCGCGACTACATTTACGCCGTTATTAAAGGTTCCGCTATCAATAATGATGGTGCCGTCAAAGTTAGCTACACAGCACCCAGCGAAGAAGCTCAAGCGAAAGTCATTCGCGCTGCTCAAATCATGGCGGAAGTCGAGCCAGAAACCATCACCTATATAGAAACTCACGGCACTGGAACCACCTTGGGAGACCCGATTGAAATTGCAGGGTTAAAACAAGCATTTCCGATCGATAAAAAAGCCTACTGTGCTATTGGCTCAGTCAAAACCAATATCGGGCATTTAGACGCAGCAGCCGGGATAGCAAGCTTAATTAAAACAGCTCTATCCCTCGATCGCAAATTGCTGCCACCGACGCTCAATTTCGAGACACCCAATCCTCAGATTGATTTTGAGAATAGCCCCTTTTACGTTAACACTACACTTTCTGAATGGAAAGCCAACGATACACCTCGTCGTGCTGGAGTCAGTTCCTTCGGTTTTGGCGGAACAAACGCTCACCTAATTTTGGAAGAAGCGCCACCTATTCAGGCTTCAACCACCTCCCGGCCTTGGCAATTACTAATGTTATCTGCCAAGACTAATTCAGCTTTAGAGACAGCAACAGTCAATTTGACTGAATATCTAAAGCAACATCCTGACCTTAACTTGGCTGATGTTGCTTACACTCTCCAAATTGGTCGTCGAGAGTTTGATTATCGACGGACTGTTGTTTGCAAAGATATTCAAGATGCGATCGCTGCACTCCAAGACCCTAAACGAGTGTTCACCAGCATTCAAGAAACAACTGCAAAACCAGTCGCTTTTATGTTCACCGGCCTGGGAACTCATTATGTCAATATGGCCTGGGAACTTTACCAAGTTGAGCCAACATTTCAAGAGACAATCGATCGCTGCTGCGAACTCCTCAAACCTCTGCTCGGTCTCGATTTAAGAGATATTCTCTATCCCAATCGGAACCAAACTGCAAACAGTTCCCAACAACCTAACTCGACCGCTCAATCAAGCTTTGATTTGCGTAGAATGCTGGGTCGCGGTCAGCAAGAAACCGCCGATGAAACCACTAAAAAACTAAATCAAACTTGTCTCACCCAACCCGCTGTTTTTGTCATTGAGTACGCCTTGGCTCAGTTATGGATTTCCTGGGGAATTCGTCCGGCGGCAATGATTGGCTACAGCATTGGTGAATATGTCGCGGCTTGTTTAGCCGAGGTATTGTCTTTAGAAGATGCTCTGACTCTGGTTGCCAAAAGAGCACAAATGATTCAGGATTTGCCCAACGGCGGAATGCTAGCTGTCCCCCTTTCAGAAGCAGAAGTGCGTCCCTTCCTGAGTGAAAAGTTGTCCTTATCAGCAATCAATGGATCGAAACTGTGTGTCATTGCTGGAACGATAGATGCGATCGATGAATTAGCATCTCAGCTAACAGAAAAAGGATTAGCCTGTCGGCCTTTACAGACATCCCATGCGTTTCATTCTTCCATGATGGAAGCGATCGCTTCTGACTTCACGGAATTAGTCAAAACCATCAATCTTCAGCAACCCAAAATTCCTTATATATCAAACGTCACCGGAACTTGGATTACCGCAGAACTTGCTACAGATCCTAATTATTGGACTCAGCATTTGTGTCAACCCGTGTTATTTGCTGATGGGATGGAAGAGTTGTGGAAAAAATACAAACCAATTCTCTTAGAAGTAGGGCCGGGACAGACCTTGTGCAGCTTGGCACAACAGTGTTTAGAAAATGTGGCGATCGCGGATAAAATCGCGTTACCGTCCCTACGCGATGCCTACAATCAACAACCCGATTTAGCATTTTTACTCAACACAATGGGGCAGTTGTGGCTGTCGGGGCTTCAAATTAATTGGTCTGGATTTTATGCCAATGAATCCCGCGATCGCATCCCCTTGCCGACTTATCCCTTTGAGCGTCAGCGTTACTGGATTGAACCTCCCAAACCAGGACAGGCTAATGCGATAGCGCGCGACGAAGTCGCGTTCGGACTAGATTATTCACAGAGAAAATCAGACCCCGCAGATTGGTTCTACATTCCTGTTTGGAAACAATCAATGCCACCGCTTTCTTTGCCGCAAACAGGAGAGAAAAAATCTTGCTGGTTATTGTTTGTTGATGAACGTGGAGTCGGTTCCCAAATCGCTCAACGTTTAGAAAACGATCGTCAAAAGGTCATCTGCGTCAAAGTAGGAAAACAATTTAGTCAGCTTAGCGAGGGTAAATATACTATTAATCCTCGTTCGCGAGATGACTATAACGCTCTACTCCAAGACCTCCGTGTTAAAGATCAACTCCCGAATACCATCATTCATTTATGGAGTATAAACCTCACCGAACAGACGCCATCAAGCGTTGAATTTTTTGAAGAAATCCAACATTCAAGTTTCTACAGTCTGCTGTTCTTCACTCAGGCTTTTAGCAAACTGCTGATTAACAATTCCCTTAAAATCTGGGTATTGTCCAACGGGATGCACCAAGTAGAAAGTACAGATTTGTGCGAGCCAGAAAAGGCAACTTTATTAGGATTATGCAAAGTGATTCCCCAGGAATACAGTAATATCAGTTGCCAAAGCATTGATGTAGCACTGCCTAAATCAGGAAGTGGCTTAGAGGAGAAATTGCTCGACCAGATTCTGTCAGAAATTACTACAGAATCGTCTGAGTTAGTCATTGCCTATCGTGGCAATTATAGATGGCTGCAAACCTTTGAGGCAGTCAGACTAAATCAAGCAGAATATCCAAAACGATTGCGCCAAAATGGAGTATATCTGATTACAGGTGGATTAGGCAGAATTGGATTAACACTTGCTAAATATTTGGCTCAAAGCGTGCAGGCAAAGCTGGTATTAATGGGACGTTCAGGATTACCCCCTCAGCAAGAGTGGGAGGAATGGCTAACGACTCATGACGATCGCGATTCGATCAGTTCTAGAATCAAAAGCGTGCAAAAATTAGAGGAGTTAGGTGCAGAGGTTTTGGTCATTGGTGCTGATGTTGCTGATGAACGTCAAATGCAAGCAGCACTTTGGCAAACTGAGGAACGATTTGGCCGGATTAATGGTGTGATTCATGCCGCAGCATTTCTGGGACAAGAAATACTCTGTACAATTGAGGAGACAGGTTATAGCGAATGTGAATTGCAGTTTCAACCTAAAGTTTATGGTCTCTACACATTAGAGAAAGTTTTGCAAGGCCGGGAGCTTGATTATTGTCTGTTAATATCTTCAATAGGAGCTATTTTAGGAGGAGTAGCCTTTGCTGCCTACACCGCAGCTAATATTTTCGTGGATGCCTTTGCTCACAAGCAGAATCAACTCGGTAATCATCACTGGTGTAGTGCCAATTGGTTTCATGCTGAAAACGCTAACTTGCTTCGGAACTCACTGCTTGGTACAACTCAAGAACAAAATGAGATAGAGGTGTTTCAGCAAGAAACTGTAGATGCTTTTCAACGGATTTTTTCTCATCCCTCAGTACCGCAAATTGCGATTTGGCGTAGTGATGTCAACGCTGAAATCGATAAGTGGATTAAGCGTAAACCTCAAAAAAGTAGTGCAGAAGAGCCAAGGAGTCAAGAGAAAACCCTCTACCCACGCTCAAATTTACGGACTCCCTATGTTGCACCTAGCAATGATACTGATTACAGAATAGCTGGCATTTATCAAGAGTTGCTGGGAATCGATCGCGTAGGCATAAATGACAGCTTTTTCGACTTAGGCGGTAACTCTTTGATCGGGGTTCAGTTAATTTCTCGGCTTCGCCAAGACTTCCAGATAGAACTATCTATTCCTTCCCTTTTTAAATCACCATCTGTAGCTGAATTAGCTTTAGTTATTGAAGAAATAATCATCGGGGAATTAGAACAGTTAACCGAAAATAATGAAGATCGCGATCTTGTAGCAATTAGTCCCAGCAGTTAATACTATTGTTCATTGTGCTAGAAACTCGAACCGCGAACAAATGACCAATGACTAATGACCAAAGGATTAAGTATGAACATTCAAACAGTCGGTGTAATCGGAGCAGGTGTTATGGGAGTTGGGGTAGCGCAAAATCTAGCCCAAACCGGACATCATGCGGTGCTTTTAGATATTTCGGATGATATTCTGGAACGAGCGAAACAGGAAATCAAAAATAATATCCGTTTTCAAGGTTTTTTCAACAAAAACGAGAAAGCCGATCGTCCAGATGACATTTTGGATAAAATTACTTTTTCCAGTAACTATCAGTTTCTAGAAAAAGCGGAATTCGTAGTTGAAAATGTTCCCGAAAAATGGGATCTCAAAAAGGAGGTATACAGTAAAATAGACGCAATTTGCCCGGAAGAAACTATTTTTGCCGCCAACACATCCGCCATTTCCATTACTCGCATCGCTTCCGCTACCAAGAGAGCCGATCGAGTGATTGGCATTCATTTCATGAACCCGGTACCGATGAAGCCGATGGTGGAAATGATTCGCGGATATCATACTTCTGAGCAGACGATCGAAACCGCCACAAATTTATTAGCGAAGATGGGAAAAGAATCTATCTTAGTTAATGATTCGCCTGGTTTTGTTTCTAATCGGGTGCTAATGTTAACCGTTAACGAAGCAATTTTTCTGTTGCAAGAGGGAGTAGCTTCAGCCGAACAGGTTGATAAAATTTTTAAATCCTGTTTCGGTCACAAAATGGGGCCATTAGAAACAGCAGATTTAATCGGATTAGATACAATTCTATTCTCGATCGAAGTCTTGTACGAAAGCTTCAATGACAGTAAATATCGCCCCTGTCCTTTACTCAAAAAAATGGTAGATGCTGGATTGCACGGGCGAAAAAGCGGAAAAGGTTTCTATACCTACAATCATTAGTCATTAGAAATTACAGAACATGAAAGCAGCTAAAGACAAAATCAAAAAATTCCTTTCTCAGTTTTTCGGCGATCGTGACTTGCAGGATGATGAAGACATCTTTGCTTTGGGATTCGTCAATTCCATGTTTGCCATGCAATTGGTGTTGTTTATAGAAAAAGAGTTTGAAGTGACGATCGAAAATGAAGACTTGGAATTTGCTAACTTCAGGAGTATCAACTCTATGGCGGCGTTACTAGAACGGAAAACTACCGTACTGGCGAGAGAGTAAAAAATGTGATTTAATGTTGAACTTTGGAGGAATTAAGTGATACAATGAAAATAGAATTAAGTTTTCAGCAAAAAGACAAGCAATCCTCTTTTAGAGCTTTCGTAGATGAAGAAATAGTTCCTCATGCCGATCGCATCGATCGCGAAGAAAGAACGCCGCCCGAAATCATCCAAAAGTTAGCTCAAAAAGGATATTTAGGAGCCATATTACCCGAAGACTGGGGCGGTATTGGCATGGATGCGATCGCCTACGGTCTCCTAAACGAAGAAATCGGACGGGGATGTTCTTCGCTCAGGTGTTTGCTAACAGTTCATTCTATGGTCGCTCATGCTATTCTCAAATGGGGAAGTAAATTTCAAAAAGAGCATTGGCTGACTAAATTAGCATCCGGCGATGCGATCGCAGCTTTCGCATTGAGCGAACCTAACGTAGGTAGCGACGCCAAAGCCGTAGAGACGACAGCAACACTTTCTGGCGACTCTTATATCTTAAACGGGCAAAAAAAATGGATTACTTACGGACAAATTGCCGATGTTTTCTTAGTTTTTGCCAAGTGGGAAGGTAAACCCTCTGCTTTTTTAGTGGAAAAAAACAGTCCGGGACTCTCCATTAAACCAATTTTTGGAATGTTAGGTGTCAGAGGTTCGATGTTAGCAGAACTGCACCTAAATAATTGTCGAATTTCCCAAGAAAATCTCGTATGCCGACAAGGTTTTGGTTTCTCCCACGTAGCATCTTCTGCACTTGATTTGGGACGATACAGTGTCGCCTGCGGTTGTGTAGGAATCGCTCAAGCTTGCTTAGAAGCCTGCATTGAATATACAAGTAAACGCAAGCAATTTGATGTTTATCTCAAAGAGCATCAACTAATTCGACAAATGATTACTGAGGCGATCGCGAATATCAAAGCCGCCAGATTACTATGTTATCAAGCAGGTTATCTCAAAGATATTGGCGACCCCAAATCAATTATGGAAACCTCGATCGCCAAATATTTTGCTTCTACGATCGCAACCAAAGTAGCCAACGATGCCGTCCAAATTCACGGGGGAAATGGTTGCAGCAGCGAATACCCAGTTCAACGGTATTTGCGGGATGCAAAAATCATGGAAATCATCGAAGGTAGTACCCAAATTCAAGAGATTACCATCGCTGAATACGGTTATCAAGAATATAAATTCTCACAAAATCGCAGTTCGATAGCTCAAGAATTAGTAGCAAGGACGTGAAAAAATGATTAGTTTAAATTCGGCGCCCACAGACAACAAACAAGAAAAAACACGCTCGATCAAATGTGTCGTTTGGGATTTGGATAACACCATCTGGAACGGCATATTGTTAGAAGGCGATCGAGTTTGCTTGCGACCCGATATACTCGACATTATCAAAACTTTGGATAGTCGAGGCATCTTACAATCCATCGCTAGCAAGAATGAATATAGTAGTGCGATCGAAAAACTTGAAGAACTAGGATTGCACGAGTATTTTATCTATCCTCAGATCCATTGGAATTCTAAGGTTTCTTCGATTAAAGAAATCGCTAAATTAATTAATATCGGGACGGATGCGATCGCTTTCGTTGACGACCAAATTTTTGAACTCGAAGAAGTAAATTTTTCACTCCCTGAAGTCCTTTGTATTAATGTCGATCGCCTAGAATATCTACTAGAAATGCCAGAAATGAATCCTCGTTTTATCACAGAGGATTCCCAAAAAAGAAGGCAGATGTATATCAGCGATATCCAGCGAAATCAAGCTGAATCAGAATTCATCGGTTCGCAAGAAGAATTCTTAGCTACCCTAAATATGCACTTGACGATTTCTGCCGCTAAAGAAGAAGATTTACAGCGAGCCGAAGAACTAACAGTACGCACCAATCAACTAAATACAACAGGTTACACATATTCTTATGACGAACTGAATATGTTTAGTCGATCGGATAACCACAAATTGCTGATCGCCAGTTTAAATGATAAGTATGGAAATTATGGGAAAATCGGCTTAGCTCTTGTGGAATGTTCCGACAATTTTTGGACTCTAAAACTCTTCCTGATGTCTTGTCGCGTCATGTCTAGAGGTGTCGGCACGGTTATGCTAAATTATCTGCTCGAACTCGCTAAAGACAATAACGTTCGATTGCGTGCAGAATTCCTTTCAAACAATCGAAATCGGATGATGTACATCGCTTATAAATTTTCTGGATTCAAAGAAATCGACAAGAATGGCGATCTGGTAATTCTCGAAAACGATCTAAAAACAATTCAACCTTACCCCAAGTATATGAACATCGAAATCATTAATTAGAAAAATCAACATTATTCATCTGCGGTCAAAAAACTATACCAGGAGATTATAAAAAAATGGACATAAACAAAGAACAAATACTAGCAAGACGCCATCAACTTTCCGCCAGCAAACAAGCAATTCTCGCCAAACGCTTGCGGGGTGAAATTCAGTCTGATTCCCCCAGAAACCTTATTCCCAGACGCGACAGTAGCGACCCTGCACCGCTATCCTTTCCTCAACAAAGGCTGTGGTTGCTCCAGCAAATCGATCGCACCAATCCTTCTTACAACGAACACGGAGCAATACAACTCAAAGGTTTGCTTAATGTACCAGCACTAGAGCGCAGCCTCAACGAGATCGTGCAACGCCACGAATCCCTGCGAACTACTTTCAAAATGATGGAAGGACAACCAGTCCAAATTATTTCCCCATCGCTAACTATAAAGTTACCAACAGTCAATTTATCAGACGACTTGCCTTTATCAGAACAAAAAAACCAAATCCAGCGAATTGCGATCGAACAAAGCCAATCCCTCTTTGACCTAGCTCAAGGGCCATTATTGCGTTGGAAGCTGTTACAAATCGGCCAACAAGATTACGTGCTGCTAGTCACCATGCACCACATTATTTGTGATGGCTGGTCTTATGGTGTAATAATGCGCGAATTGGCTGCACTTTACGAAGCATTTTCCAACAGCAAATCATCCCCTCTTAGCGAACTACCCATCCAGTATGCCGACTTTGCTTTATGGCAGCAACAGTCCCTAAAAGGAGAGGTGCTGGAAACGGTGCTGGAAAAACAGATTGCCTATTGGAAGCAGCAGTTAGGTAACGCTCCTCCCGTGCTGCAATTACCCGCAGATTATCCTCGACCAGCCGTACAGACCTTCCGAGGTGCGAGGAAAACCTTCTTTCTGACGGCGGAATTAACTAAAGCACTCAAGGCGCTAAGTCAGAACGAAGATGCGACTTTTTTCATGACATTGTTAGCCGCTTTTAAAATCTTGCTGTATCGCTACACGGGAATTGAAGATGTCGCTATTGGTTCCCCCATTGCTAACCGCAGCATGAGCGAAATAGAACAATTAATTGGCTGTTTTGTCAATACTTTAGTGCTGCGAACTGACTTATCTGGGAATCCTACTTTTCGGGAATTGTTAAGTCGAGTACGTCAAGTGTGCGTAGGAGCATACGCTCATTGCGATGTGCCATTTGAAAAGTTGGTCGAGACACTGCAACCGCAACGCTCTTTGAGTTACACGCCTTTATTTCAGGTGATGTTCACACTTCAAAATACTCCGACATCAGTGTTAGAGCTATCGGGGTTGACGGTGAGTAGTCTGGAGAGCAATAGCGGTACTGCGAAATTCGATTTGAGTTTGTATATCGAAGAAAGAGGAGAGGAATCGATCGGAACTATAGAATACAATACCGACATATTCGAGGCAGCTACGATCGCCAGAACGAGCGAGCATTTCCAGCAGTTACTCGCGGGAATTGTCGCCAATCCCGATCGCAGAGTGAATGAATTACCACTATTAACATCATCTGAAAAACAGCAGTTGTTAGATTGGAATTCCACTCAAACAGATTACCCCAAAGATGCTTGTATTCACCAGCTATTTGAAGCGCAAGTAGAAAAAACGCCAGATGCAGTTGCGATCGTATTTGAAGACCGACAGCTAACCTATCAAGAATTAAATCGACAAGCCGATCGCTTGGCGGATTATCTGAGAGAATTAGGAGTGCGATCGGAAGTTTTGGTAGGAATTTGTGTAGAGCGATCGATCGAAATGGTAGTCGGACTTTTAGGCATTCTCAAGGCTGGTGGAGCTTACGTACCGTTAGATCCCGCCTATCCCCAAGAGCGTCTGGCTTTCATATTATCTGATGCTCGAGTTTCAGTATTATTAACTCGCGAATCTTTAATTAAAAAACTACCAGCTTTGAGTGCAAACGTAACTCCAGTAGTTGTTTATTTCGATCGCGAATGGAACACGAGCTCTAATCCAAAATCCAAAATCCAAAATCCAAAATTGTCTGACCACCTCGCCTACGTCCTCTACACTTCAGGTTCTACCGGGACACCCAAAGGTGTACTCGGTCGCCATCGCAGCGCGGTCAATCGCTTGAATTGGAATCCTTATCCTTTTGAACAAGGAGAGATTTGCTGTCAGAAAACATCATTAAATTTTATAGATTCAGTTTGGGAAATTTTTGCCCCATTGCTGCACGGACTGCGAACTGTCATCATTTCTGATGAAATAGTAAAAGACCCTTATCGGTTGGTTCAAACTTTATCTCAGCAACAGGTGACGCGCCTTGTTTTAGTGCCATCATTGTTGCGCGTCTTATTAGAAACTTTTCCAGATTTACAAAGCAGACTTCCCAAACTCAAGTATTGGGTTAGCAGTGGAGAAACTTTATCCGTGGAACTATGTCAGCGCTTCCAAGAAAGGATGCCTCAAAGTATTTTAATTAACCTTTATGGCTCCTCCGAAGTATCCGCAGATGTGACTTGGTACGACACGAGCAAAAACCAATCTCTTTCTTCAATTCCGATCGGTCGTCCCATTTCCAATATGCAAGTATACGTGCTGGACGCGCACTTGCAACCCGTTCCCATCGGCGTTCCGGGCGAACTGTGTATTGGCGGCGATGGTTTAGCGCGAGGCTATCTCAATCGCCCAGAACTAACAGCCGAAAAGTTTATTCCCAATCCGTTTAGCAGTGAAAATGGCGCTTATCTTTATCGAAGTGGCGACATCGGTCGTTATCGATTTAATGGGGAAATCGAGTATTTTGGACGTAGCGATCGCCAAATCAAACTTCGCGGTTTTCGCATTGAATTAGGGGAGGTTGAAAATGTACTTGCCCAACATCCAGCAGTCAAACAAGCTGTGGTTCTTCTCAGAGAAGATGAAGTAGATAACAAGCGCTTAGTTGCTTATATTGTCTCAGATAATATTAGCCTAGAGCTACGCAGCTTTGTAGCAGAAAAGTTACCGGATTACATGGTTCCATCAGTTGTCGTACAGTTGGAGGCATTACCTTTAACACCTAACGGTAAAGTAGACTATCTCGCCCTACCAGTACCGGAAAATCGCCGGGATTTGAAACGGGATTACGCGATGCCTAAAACTGAAGCAGAGCGACTGATTGCTGAGGTTTGGCAAGAGATATTGCAATTGGAAAAAGTGGGGATTAATGATAATTTTTTTGAAATTGGCGGGCATTCTTTACTTTTGGTAAAGGTGCAAGCAAAATTGCATAAGGTGTTAGAGCGAAATATTTCGGCTATCGACTTATTTAAGTATCCTAGTATAAAGATGTTGGCGGAATATTTGAGTCGCAAACAGGATGGGGAGCAACCGATGTTTAGAGAAGTTAATAGCTATGTTAGGAAGCAGGAAGCAGCGGTTGCCCGACAAAAAGAACTGTTTAAAAAAGCTAGGAATCGGTAATATCAATGAACTTTTTTACCACATATAAACACATATGAACACAGATGTAGATGGAGTTTTAGGAGAGAGCGAAATGGATAACTTGGAAGAACAAAGTGTGCTGGAACCAATTGCTATTATTGGGATGGCGGGTCGTTTTCCTGGGGCTAAAAATGTTGATGAGTTTTGGCTGAATTTGTGTGATGGAGTGGAGTCAATTTCATCGTTTAGTGATGAAGAATTGAGGGCTGCGGCCGTAGAAGAGAGTTGGCTGAATGACTCAAACTATGTGAAAGCTGGGTTCGTGTTGGATGATATCGAAATGTTTGATGCTTCGTTTTTTGGTATGCTGGCAAAAGAAGCTGAAATTACAGATCCGCAACATCGTCTTTTTTTAGAGTGTGCTTGGGAAGCTTTGGAAAACGCGGGGTATGACCCGGAACAATACGCAGGTTTGGCTGGTGTTTATGCAGGTGCTAACCTGAGTACATACCTGCTGAATAATATTCTTTCAAATCGCGATTTATTGCAATCTATGGGTTATTTGCCGCTGGGAATTGGCAATAATCAAGACTTTTTAGCTACTCGAATTTCTTATAAGTTGAATTTGAAAGGGCCGAGTATTAATGTTAATACGGCTTGTTCTACATCATTAGTTGCGGTTCATTCGGCTTGTCGGGGATTGTTGAGTTACGAATGCGATTTAGCTCTAGCTGGTGGTGTTTCAATTCAAGTTCCCCAAAAACAAGGTTATTTTTATCAAGAAAGTGGGATATTTTCTACCGATGCTCGCACTCGCGCTTTTGATGCCAAAGCAGGAGGAACTACTTTTGGCAATGGGGTGGGTATTGTTGTGCTTAAAAGATTAGAAGATGCTTTGGCGGATGGCGATCGCATAAATGCGGTTATTAAAGGTTCAGCTATTAATAATGATGGTTCCGCGAAAGTTAGTTATACAGCGCCCAGTGTTTCGGGTCAAGCTAAGGTAATTGCTCAGGCGCAAGCGATCGCTCGTTTCGCTCCTGAAACTATCACCTATATCGAAACTCACGGAACTGGTACTTCTTTGGGAGATCCGATCGAAATTAGAGCGCTGCAAGAAGTGTTTGAATCGCAAACTAAGAAAAAGGGCTTCTGCGCGATCGGCTCTGTAAAAACTAATGTCAGTCATTTGAATACAGCCGCCGGAATAACGGGATTAATCAAAACAGTTTTGGCGCTCAAACATCAGAAAATACCAGCCAGTTTGCACTTTGAAAAACCCAATCCCGAAATTGATTTTGCCAACAGTCCGTTTTATGTCAATACCACCCTCCGTGAATGGAAAACAGACAGAATGCCTCGTCGTGCGGGAGTCAGTTCTTTCGGCATTGGCGGTACTAATGCTCATGTCGTTTTGGAAGAATTTCCAAATCTAAAGGTAGCAGAGAACAAAGGGAGAAAGTATCAATTGTTGATTCTTTCTGCTAAAACAAGTTCGGCTTTGGAAACAGCAACGGCCAATTTAGGGGCACATTTAAAACAGCATCCCGACCTCAATTTAGCTGATGTGGCTTACACCCTGCTAGTCGGTCGTAAAGTATTCGATTATCGCCGAATGTTGGTATGTCAAACTATTGACGGTGCTGTACAATCGCTGACTCTGAAAACTGAGGAAAAAGGCAATAAAAAAATATTAATTCCCGATATTTCCTACTCCCACCACGAGGAGTCTGGTAATCGTCCTGTCGTGTTTATGTTTTCCGGTCAAGGGGTGCAGTACGCGAACATGGCGCGGGAACTTTACCAGACTGAACCTACTTTTACTCGTGCTATTGATGATTGTTGCGAACTCCTAATACCGCACTTGGGAATAGACTTGCGTACCGTTTTGTATCCAAGTGAAGTAGGGGAAGAAGAAGCCGCACAACAACTGAAACAAACTTATATTACTCAGCCAGTATTATTTATAATTGAGTACGCTTTAGCTCAGTTGTGGATGTCGTGGGGCGTGCTTCCTGAAGCTGCGATCGGTCACAGTATTGGCGAGTACGTTGCAGCAACTCTTGCTGGTGTGTTTTCCCTGGAAGATGCGTTGATATTAGTTGCTACTCGCGGGAAATTGATGCAGCAACTTCCTGCTGGTGCAATGCTGGCTGTACCTCTATCGGAACAGGAAATCGAACTAAGTGAAGAACTTTCTGTGGCTGTAATTAATGCACCATCTTTGTGTGTAGTTTCTGGTTCTATAAAAGCTGTTGACGAGCTGCAAAGTCATTTGATGGAGCTCGGTTTAGATTGTCGTCGATTGCATACTTCTCATGCTTTTCATTCTGCCATGATGGAACCCATTATCGAGCCTTTCATCGCCGAAGTTAGAAAAGTCAAACTAAAGGCTCCTCAAATTCCTTTCATGTCCAATGTAACTGGCACTTGGATTACTGAAATGGAAGCAACAGATCCGAATTATTGGGGGAAACATCTACGCCAAACGGTGCGTTTTGCTGACGGGATTGCTGAGTTGCTAAAAGAACCAAAGCGAATCCTGTTGGAAGTTGGCCCTGGACGCACTTTGAGTACATTTGCTAGAGATTGTTTGGAGGAAAATACTCAAACAATTGTACTTTCTTCGCTGCGTCATCCGAAAGATCGACAGTCGGATATAGCATTCTTGCTGAACGCATTGGGAAGACTTTGGCTAGCTGGCGTGTCGGTTAATTGGTCGGATTTTTATCGCCACGAGCGACGCGATCGCATTCCTTTACCCACTTATCCCTTTGAGCGAAAAAGATATTGGACTGAACCTTTTAATCCAGCAGTTCGTGAAAATAAATTCACAGAAGTAGATAATACAATCGAGGAGGAAAATGTAGGCGATCGCGAAATTGAAGAGATAATGGCTCAACAAATTGAGATTATCTCTCAACAACTAGATACGCTGAAAATGTATGGCTAGCTTTCATGCTTCATGGTTCATCTGACTAATAACTAATAATTAAGGAAATTCCCATGTCTGACTCCCAACTCAACCAAAAGCTGAATTCATCAATACATCCCTCGCAGACTGACAAAACCCTGTCAGTATTAAAAGAAATTGTCGGTAAAGCAATGGGAGTAAGCTCCTCTGAAATTGACGATCGGACTAATTTTCTAGAACTCGGTTTTGAGTCCGTGCAATTACTCCAAATAAATGGCGCAATTAAAAAAGCATTGGGTCTCAATATTTCTTTAAAAAGATTAATTGACAATAGCTCCACGATTAACGAATTAGCCGTCTACATATCTCAGCAAATGCCGTCGTTCGAGCCAACATTAACGCCCGATATGCCCGAAACAAATAACTCAAAACCAAAGAAAATAGCATCGCTATTGCCAGAAAAGCATCTCGACCGACAAACCGATAATACAGCTATCAAACGTTTGATGGCGCAGCAACTTGAGGTGATGTCCAAACAACTGGAATTTCTGCGCGAAAACATTTCACCAAAGCAGAAACAACCTACACGCATACCTACCGAAACTATCGAACAGGAACGCCAGAGAGAAATTCCAATTCCAAATCCAAAATCCAAAATCCAAAATTCCCCCAGTTCCGCCAATTTAACTCCACGCCAACAAGAACATTTAGACGCATTAATCGCACGGGTGATCGAACGCACTCAAGCATCGAAAAACTTGACGCAAAACGATCGCGTTCATCATGCTAATTCCAGATCGATAGTGGGATTTCGTCCCTCAATTAAAGAAATGGTATATCCTATCTATCCCCAAAGAAGTTCTGGTGCGAGAATTTGGGATATTGATGGGCATGAATATATAGATATGTCAATGGGATTTGGCGCACTTTTATTCGGTCATTCTCCATCTTTTATTATTGATGCAATTCAAGATTATGTTCACCAAGGAATACAACTTGGGCCACAATCAGCAATAGCCGGTAAAGCTGCTCAGTTAGTTTGCGAATTAACAGGTCAAGAAAGGGCTTGTTTTTGTAATGACGGCAGCGAAGCGGTAATGGGAGCAATTCGCATCGCTCGCGCCATTACAGGGCGCAAAAAAATTGTTTTTTTTGGAGGTTCCTATCACGGAAATTTGGATGAAGTTTTGGTCGCCGGAGTACCGAATGAAGAGGAAAATTTGCGTTCGATCGCGCTCGTTCCCGGTATTCCGCAACATAAAGTCGAACAAGTAATAGTTCTAGATTACGGAAATCCCAAATCGCTAGATATTATCAGAGCTCACGCCAGTGAATTAGCTGCTGTTTTGGTAGAGCCAATCCAAAGCGCCCAACCGGATTTGCAACCTAAAGAATTCTTGCATGAATTGAGACAATTAACTCAAGAAACGGGAATTGTTTTAATTTTCGATGAAGTGATTACCGGATTTCGGATGCACCCAGGCGGGATGCAAGCGTTGTGGAATATTCGAGCCGATATCACAACTTACGGTAAAGCAGTTGGTGGTGGGATGCCAGTCGGAGTAATTGCTGGTAAGGCTGCTTTTATGGACGCATTAGATGGTGGATTTTGGAGTTATGGAGATGCTTCTTATCCTGAAGTCGAAATTACTCACTTTGCAGGTACTTTTTTCAAGCATCCTCTCGTGATGGCTGCTACTTTGGCTGTACTCACCCACCTTAAGAATAGCGGCGCAAAACTGCAAGAAGAGTTAACTGCCAAAACCATAAAATTAGCCAACACGCTCAATACTTACTTCGAGCAAAAACAGTTACCGATTCAGGTAGTTCATTTTGGTTCTCTATTCCGTTTTGCTTATTCTCCCACCCTCAATTGGATGGATTTATTTTTCTATCACCTGCTAGAAAAGGGAATCTTTGCTTTAGAAAACAGGAGACTTTTCTTATCTACTGCTCATACTGATGCAGATATCGATCGGATGATTCAAGCAGTCAAGGAAAGTATAAGCGAAATGCAAGAAGGTGGATTTTTACCAGGGGAATCGGGAGTGGAGAATGGGAAAAAATCTTCCCGATCGCCGATCGCCAATCGCCAGTCTTCAATCCCTTTAACAGAAGCGCAAAAAGAACTTTGGGTAATGGCACAAATGGGAGAAAATGTCTCCCGCGCCTATAACCAATCAACGACAATTCATCTGCGCGGTTCGTTCAATTTGGCAGCAGCGCGTAAAGCAATTCAAGAAGTAGTCGATCGCCACGAAGCATTGCGAGCAACCTTTAGTCCGTCAGGAGATTATCAACAAATTAATTCGACTCTGACTATCAACATTCCGGTAGTGGATTTCTCGACTTTAGATAACAGCGATCGCGCCACACATTTAGAGGAATTTTTAGCAACAGAAGCACGACAAAATTTCAATCTTGAAACTGGTAATTTATTCCGCACCCAAATAGTCAAATTAGAAGAACAACATCATCTTTTAGTTCTTACAGTTCATCACATTATTGCTGATGGTTGGTCGTTGGGAGTTTTGCAACAAGAACTAACTGCAATTTACACAGCAGAATGTCAAGCGATCGCACATCAACTCCCACAACCAATGCAGTTAAGCGAATACGTTCAATGGGAAGCAAGCCAGCAGGAAAGTCCAGAAATGGCAAAAGCTGAGGCTTATTGGTTGCAGCAATTTTCCAGTTCAGTTCCGGTATTAGAATTGCCAACCGATCGTCCGCGACCATCAGTTAATCGCTACGTCGGTACTCGACAAACTTTCACGCTGGATAAAACTTTTTATGGCGCTTTGAAACACGAAAGTATCAAGTTTAAAAGCACCTTATTTACAACTGTTTTGGCTGGATTTTTGGCGTTACTTCACCGATTGACAGGTCAGGACGATATCGTTATTGGTATCCCTTCAGCCGGACAATTATCTGTTGAAGGTGAATATCTTGTCGGTCACTATGTGAATTTATTGCCTATCCGCAGTCAAGTTGTGGAAAACCCGACATTCACGGAATATTTAAGTTCAATAAAACAGGTTTTATCCGATGCTTATGACCATCAAAATTATCCGTTTATTAGGTTGGTTAAAAAACTAAACCTGCCAAGAGATACAAGTCGTCCACCTTTAGTGACAATACTGTTTAACTTGGACAGACATCTGGCTGCCTCAGAGTCTTTTAGCCGAAAATTCGAGTTTGTCAGAAATCCCACCTATTCTTCCATCTCGGATATTTTTCTGGATATTCACCAACAAAATGACGAACTTGTAGTCGATTGTGAATACAACACCGACTTATTTGACTCGCAAACTATTGAACGGTGGATGAAACATTGGCAAACTTTGTTAGAAAGCATTGTTACTAATCCAGAACAGCGAGTTGGGGATTTACCTTTACTGAAGTCAGACGAACTAAAACAGTTGTTGGTGGAATGGAATGATACTCAAACTGACTATCCTCAAAACTACTGCATTCACGAACTTTTTGAAGCGCAAGTAGAACGCACGCCGGATGCTGTGGCGGTGATGTTTGGAAACCAAAATTTGACTTATCGGGAACTGAATGCTAAGGCTAATCAACTAGCACATCACCTGCAAAAATTGGGGGTAAATTCAGAAGTAATGGTGGGGATTTGTTTAGATAGATCCCTCGATCAGATTGTCGGAATTTTGGGTGTTCTCAAAGCAGGTGGCGCATACCTACCCCTCGATCCGAATTATCCCCAAGAACGACTGGCTTTCATGTTGTCGGATACTCAATTGTCGGTGGTGATTACTCATTCGTCATTAGTTAAAAACTTTGCCAAAATGACTGTCATCTCCTTGGATACTGACTGGGAAATTATCCAGCAAGAAAGCCGAGAAAATCCTGTCAGTCGTTCTACAATTGATAATTTGGCTTATGTCATTTATACCTCTGGTTCGACGGGGAAACCTAAAGGAGTTTTAGGTTTGCATAGAGGCGCTGTCAATCGCTTTCATTGGATGTGGCAAACTTATCCTTTTAAACGAGAAGATGTTTGCTGTCAAAAAACATCTTTAAACTTTGTAGATTCTGTTTGGGAGATTTTTGGGCCGTTACTGCAAGGAATACCGACGATTATTGTAAGCGATCGCATTCTCAAAGACCCTCACCAGTTCGTAGAAACTCTCGCTAACAATAAAGTGACGCGACTTGTCTTGGTTCCTTCTTTACTGCGGTTACTTTTAGATACGTTTGCTGACTTGCAAAAACGGCTACCAAAATTGAATTTTTGGGTAACGAGTGGAGAGGCACTTTCGGTAGAATTATTGCAAAAGTTTCGGCAGATTTTACCTGAGAGTACGCTGTTAAATCTTTACGGTTCCTCGGAAGTTTCTGCTGATGTCACTTGCTACAGTAGCAGTCCGCAAGATCGAGCTAATTCGCACGTTTCTATCGGCCGTGCGATCGCGAACACCCAAATCTATGTCCTCGACCGAAACTTACAACCTGTTCCCATTGGCGTACCTGGTGAACTGTATGTCGGTGGCGCAGGATTGGCGGGAGGTTATCTCAATCGTCCCGAATTAACATCTGAGAAATTCATTGCTAATCCATTAGCGATCGTTCGCGATCGACGATCGAAACTATACAAAACTGGCGATCAGGTTCGCTATTTACCAGATGGCAATTTGGAATTTCTCGGACGCATCGATAACCAAGTCAAAATTCGCGGTTTCCGAATAGAATTAGGAGAAATTGAAGCGGTACTAGCTCAACATCCATCTGTGCGACAGGTAATAGTTTTGGCTAGGGAAAATGAAACCGATAATCAGCAATTGGTGGCTTATATCATATCCGATTCAGAACAGCCGATCGCAGTCAGCGAACTTCATCGCCTGCTGCAAGAAAAGCTGCCTAACTATATGATACCATCTGCTTTCGTGATGTTAGAAAATCTGCCATTACTACCCAATGGTAAAGTAGACCGTCGAGCGCTACCAGCACCAGAACAAGCGCGTCCTAAATTGGAAGCAGCCTATCAATCACCCCGAACGGAAATAGAACAAAGCATTGCTGCTATTTGGCAAAAATTCCTTCATTTGGAGGAAGTAGGTATTCACGATAACTTCTTCGATTTGGGCGGTGATTCATTGCTCTTAGTTCGCGTTCACAGCCAAATGCAAAAAATATTTCAGCGAGAGTTTTCTTTAGTTGGAATGTTTCAATATCCAACCATCGGCTACTTAGCTGAATATTTAATTCAGGAGGAAAACAAACAGCGATCGCCTGCAAATAATTCTCAACCATCTATAACCCCAACAGATTCCATCAACCGCCGCCGACAAGTCAGACAAGAACATCGAGCAGCAAGACAAAGCAGAGAGCAGTCTTAGAAGCTAATTTTAGATGTCGAATTTCCAATAGCTTTCAACCCAAATTAAGTAGGAAAAAATGATGCTAAACCAACAAAAAATGCTGAAACTCAAAACCTCCTTTGACACCGAAAACACGAGCCAATACAATGTCAAACAAAAAACGATCGAACTATTTGCTCCATCCACGCTTACTGCCTCTATAGAAGAAACGATCGAGATGCAAATTAACGCTGTAACTCGCGATTTCTTAGCCAACATCAAAACCAACAGCGATATTGATTTTCAAGCGTTAACACAAAACTTTTGCGATCCTAAAATTCCCATTGAGCCCGCTAATTTTGAAAGCTACCTGGAATATTTATCCAGCAACGTAATTAGCCATTCAATTCACACATCATCGCCGCGATTTATCGGTCACATGACTGCCGCACTTCCCCATTTCGTGCAGCCTCTAGCTAAACTGATGACGGCGATGAATCAAAACGCCGTAAAAATAGAAACTGCTAAAGCTTTCAGTCCTTATGAACGTCAAGCTTTGGCGATGATTCATCAACTGATTTACAACTTTGGCGATCGCTTTTACGCCCAGCATATTCAAAACAGCGAGAGTACATTAGGAATTTTGCTTTCTGGAGGTACTACAGCGAATATCACCGCACTTTGGTGTGCCAGAAATACTTCTTTAGGGCCAAAAGATGACTTTCCCGGTATAGAAAAGGAAGGTTTAACAGCCGCCTTAGATTATTATGGCTACAAAGGTGCGGTAGTAATCGGGTCGGATTTAATGCACTACTCGTTTGAAAAAGCCGCCGACTTGTTAGGTATCGGTACGCGAGGTTTGATTAAAATTAAGAGCGATCGCAACAATCGAATTAATATCTCAGCGCTTCGTCAAGCCGTTGCAGATTGTCGCAACCAAAACAAGCATATTATCGCGATCGTGGGCATTGCTGGCACTACAGACTCAGGTGGAGTCGATTGTCTTTCCGATATGGCGGAGATTGCAAAAGAAGCGAAAGTTCATTTCCACGTCGATGCAGCTTGGGGTGGGCCACTGATTTTTTCCCAACAACATCGAAATAAAATTGTTGGGATCGAACGCGCTGATTCGGTGACGATTGATGGACATAAACAAATGTACTTGCCAATGGGTATTGGGATGGTCTTTTTGCGCGATCCGAGCATAGCACAAGCGATCGAAAAAAATGCCAGTTATACCATGCGTAAAGGTTCATTCGATTTAGGTAAACGCGCTTTGGAAGGTTCTCGACCGGGAATGGCATTATTCCTTCATGCTGGGCTAAACTTAATTGGAGTGAAAGGATATGAATTTTTGATTGATGAAGGAATTCGTAAAACTCAATATATGGCCGAGCGCATCCGCAGTCTACCTGAATTTGAGTTGTTAGCACAACCGGATATTAACCTTTTAATTTACCGTTATATACCGGAGTCATTGCGAGAGAGTGCGGCTAAAAATCAGTTAAATGAAAGTGAAAATCAGTTAATCGATCGATTTAACGAACAACTTCAAAAAGCCCAGCGCCAAGCAGGTCGTACTTTTATTTCGCGGACAACTAAAACCACGATCTGTTCTGGAAAAGAAATTCCGATGGTAGCATTGCGGGCGGTGATTGCTAATCCACTTACCACTGAAGATGATATCGATGCAGTTTTAAACGACCAGATCGAGATTGCTTTAGAGATTTCGATGTCTAATTCTCTAGAAACTGCTGAGAATGTAGCATAACTCGCAGCACGCCTTGGAGGTAGAACCTCCCGCACCTCGTTTCCAGGTTCTACCTGGAAACGAGAATAAAGTTAAAAATAAATGGTTGAGTATTCTCATGAATAATCTAAGTGAATTAAATCGTTTTGATGGCAAAGATGAAATCGCGATCGTCGGGATGGCAGGTCGTTTTCCCGGTGCAAAAGATGTCGAAATCTTTTGGCAAAACTTACGAGATGGCGTAGAATCAATTTCTTTTTTCACAGATGAAGAACTCATATCTACAGGTACAGATACAGCCGTATTCAATGACCCCAAATATGTCAAAGCAGGCTCCGTACTGGAAGATATAGAACTATTTGACGCGGCATTTTTCGGCTTTACACCTAGAGAAGCTGAAATAGCAGATCCCCAGCAACGTCTGTTCCTAGAATGTGCTTGGGAAGCGCTAGAAAATTCTGGCTACAATTCAGATACTTACCCCGGTCAAATCGGTTTGTTTGCGGGTGTAACTCTGAGTAGTTACTTATTTTACAATCTATATCCCAATCGAGATTTAATAGAATCAATCGATCCGTTCCAAGTGTTAATTGGAAATGATAAAGACCACATAACCACGCAAACTTCTTACAAATTAAACCTTAAAGGGCCGAGCATTAACATTCAAACCACCTGTTCTACCTCATTAGTTGCAGTTCACTTAGCTTGCCAAAGTTTGCTGAATGGTGAAAGCGATATTGTGTTAGCTGGTGGTGTTTCAATTCAATTGCCACAAAACACAGGTTATCGCTATCAAGAAGGAGGAATAAACTCTCCTGATGGACATTGCCGAGCTTTCGATGCAAATGCTCAAGGAACTATTTTTGGTAGCGGTTTGGGTATTGTCGTATTGAAACGATTAGAAGATGCTATAGCTGACGGGGATTGTATTCATGCAGTCATTAAAGGTTCCGCAATTAATAACGACGGTTCTTTAAAAGTTGGTTACACAGCCCCCAGTGTAGAAGGTCAAAGGGAGGTGATTTTAGAAGCACTTGCTTTAGCTGGAGTGGAGTCCGAAACTATTAGTTATATTGAGGCGCATGGAACGGGAACTTCCTTGGGAGATCCGATCGAAATTGAAGCTTTAAACCAAGCTTTTCGTACCAACACCGATCGGAATAATTTTTGTGCGATCGCTTCGGTTAAAACTAATGTCGGGCATTTGAATACGGCGGCTGGTATAACAGGTTTAATCAAAACTATTCAAGCACTTAAACACAAACAAATACCTGCCAGTTTGCATTTCCAAGAACCCAATCCTCAGATAGATTTTGCCAACAGTCCCTTTTACGTTAATACTACGTTGTCGGAATGGAAAACTAACGGAAATCCGCGTCGTGCAGGAGTCAGTTCTTTCGGAATTGGCGGAACAAATGCTCATATAATTTTAGAAGAAACTCCTGCCCTTGAAGCTTCTAGTTCCTCACGTCCTTGGCAGTTATTGCTACTCTCAGCAAAAACCAATACAGCATTAGAAACTGCAACTGCGAATTTAGCCAAACATTTACAACAGCATCCAGACTTAAATATTACTGATGTTGCCTACACATTGCAAGTCGGTCGTCGGACTTTTGAACATCGCCGAATGGTAGTTTGTCACGATATTGAAGATGCCCTGAATGCGCTAACTAATGTAGATACGCAACGAGTTTTTACGCACTACCAAAAGCCCTCTCACCGTCCGATCGTATTCATGTTTTCTGGACAAGGCGCACAATATGTAAATATGGGGCGAGAACTTTACGAAGTTGAGCCGACATTTAGAGAACAAATAGATATTTGTTCGGAAATTCTCAAACCTCATTTAGGTATCGATCTGCGTTCAATTCTCTATCCCAGCGAAGCACAAACCGCAGAAGCTTCTCAGCAATTACAACAAACTGCAATTACCCAACCCGCTATGTTTGTTGTTGAATACGCGATCGCCAAGTTGTGGATACAATGGGGAGTGAATCCCGTAGCGCTAATTGGACACAGTATTGGCGAATATGTAGCTGCTACTTTAGCAGGTGTTTTATCCCTAGAAGATGCCTTATTTCTAGTAGCAATTAGAGGTAAATTGATGCAGCAATTGCCCTCTGGAAGTATGCTCGCCGTGCCACTTCCAGAACAAGAGGTTCAGCCATTTTTGGGCAAAGAACTTTCTTTGGCAGCAATTAACGCGCCATCCTCGTGCGTCGTTTCAGGCTCGACAGAAGCGATTGAAACATTGCAAAATCAGTTAAATTCTCAAGCTATAGACTGTCGCCTCCTACAGACATCTCATGCCTTTCATTCTGAGATGATGCAACCGATTGTGGAACAGTTTGCACTTGCTATTAAAAAAGTGAAGCTGAATTCGCCCCAAATTCCCTTTATTTCCAACGTAACTGGCACCTGGATTACAGAAAATGAAGCCACAAATCCCAGCTATTGGAGCAAACATCTGCGCCAAACAGTGAGATTTTCTGCGGGAATTTCCGAGTTGTTGAAACAGCCGGAAGCAATATTTTTAGAAGTTGGGCCGGGACGGACTTTAACCTCGTTAACTAAGCGGCATTTAGAACCTGATGCCAAACATCTCGTGCTAACTTCCTTACGCCATCCTCAAGAACAACAATCCGATGTTGCCCTATTATTAAACGCATTAGGTCGGCTTTGGATGGCAGGTGTAAAGATAGATTGGTCTGGGTTTTATACCCACGAATCGCGTCATCGTCTCCCCCTACCCACCTATCCTTTCGAGCGCCAACGTTACTGGATCGATGCCAAATCGCCATCCTTATCTGGGAGTAACAACTCAACAACATCCGACCAAAAAGATCGATGGTTAGTGTTTGTTGATGAATCTGGTGCAGGTTCCCAATTACTTAATAAATTGGAACAAAAAGGTCAAAATGTAATTACGTTAAAGTTAGGAGAACAATTTGCTAAACTCAGCGAAGGAATTTATACCATTAATCCCCAAAACCAAGACGATCTTGATGCTTTACTTGCAGAACTAATCCCGGATACAAAATCATCTCAGCCAACAGATTCTTCCCCACGCTATTTAAGACCTAGCCTCGGTAATTCGTATGTTCCTCCTACTAACGACTTAGAACAACAAGTTGCCGAAATGTGGCAAGAAGTTCTCGGTATTAAACAAGTCGGTATTCACGATAATTTCTTCGAGTTAGGGGGAGATTCACTCATCGCCACCCAATTAGTTTCGCGATTGCGATCGCACTTCCCAGTCGAACTACCACTGCGCGATCTTTTACTTCAAGCATCCACTGTCGCTAAACAAGCAGAAACCATCGACGAACTTCTTCTAGAAAAAATTGCCGAATTATCTGAAGAGGAAGTTGAAGCTTTTTTGGCTAGTCAATAAAAGTCTGTACAGCCCTTCTCAGGTATATGAGGTATGACTGGTAAATTCGTAATTGGAGTTGTTAGGCGCTTACCTCATTTACTACCCAGGATAAGAGGGCTAAAGCCCAACTACGTGCCTTTTTAAATATCTGCGTTCATCTATTCTTCATCTGCGGTTAAATTAAAATCATGGAAAACTCAACCTCTAATCTATCAGCAACCAAAAAAGCCCTTCTGGAAAAATGGAAGACAGGGAAGTTGAGAAATTATGCTATTCCTAAGCGATCGGACTCTAATCGTATTCCCTTATCTTTTTCCCAGCAAAGACTCTGGTTTATCGATCGACTTTATCAAGGAAGTTCCTTCTATAATATTCCGACAGCGATTCATTTAAAGGGAATGCTTGATGTGACGGCGCTTAAGCAAAGTCTTAACGAAATTATGAAGCGTCACGAAGCTTGGAGGACAAGTTTTGTAATAGTAGATAAGCAACCATTTCAGGCGATCGCCTCTGAATCTACCTGGGAATTACCGATCGTCAACCTCGAACATTTATCGGGCAAAAATTGGGATGTTGAAGTTCAAAAAATAGCGATCGAGGAAGCTAAAAAACCCTTTGATATATCCCAAGCGCCTCTGGTACGGGCAACTTTGCTGCGTCTAAGCGAAACAGAACATATTTTCCTTTTGACCATGCACCACATCGTCTCCGATGGATGGTCTATATCAGTGTTCGCGGGGGAATTGGCAACGCTGTATGCGGCGTTTTCCACAGGTCAATCTCCGTCATTACCGGAACTTCCCATCCAGTATGCAGATTTTGCAATTTGGCAGCGCGATCGCTTGCAAGGTGAAATACTCGCTACCCAACTCAATTACTGGAAGCAACAACTAGGCGGTGATTTACCTGTATTGCAATTGCCTGTAGATCGTTCTAGACCTACTATTACCACATTTAATGGTGCAAAGCAATACTTTACTTTTTCCAAAAGTCTAACAGAGGCACTAAGTAAATTAAGTCAGCAAGAAGAAGTCACTTTATTTATGACTTTGCTGGCGGCTTTTAATACTTTACTTTACCGCCATTCTGAGCAAGAAGACATCCTCATAGGTTCTTCAATTGCCAATCGAAATCAAGCCGAACTCGAACAAATACTTGGCTTATTTGTCAATACATTGGTGATGCGAAATGACCTCAGCGGCGACCCAAGTTTTCGGACGCTTTTGAGTCGGGTACGCGGGGTGACTCTCGACGCTTACGCACATCAGGATTTGCCTTTCGAGAAGCTAGTAGAGGAATTGCAACCCGATCGAGATTTAAGCCGAAATCCTTTGTTTCAGGTCATGTTTGTGCTGCAAAATACGCCTAATTCCGAGCGAGAGATGGCTGGGTTAAGTTTGCGTAGTTTAGAGTTCGATAGTGGCACATCTCAGTTTGACATTTTCCTGTCAATCGGTGAATCTAAAGAAGGATTAACTGGATTTTTAGAGTACAGTACCGACTTATTTGATGCGGCAACAATTACAGGACTAATCGACAATTTTCAAACCTTACTGGAAAGCATCGTTGCTAATCCCGATCGCCAAATTTCTGAATTACCAATCCTAACTGCAAAACAGCGAGAACAACTGTTATTGGAGTGGAATAACACTCGAACGACTTATCCGGAAGATGCCTCTCTCCATCAATTATTTGAACGGCAAGTAGAGCATTTTCCCGATAGTTTAGCATTAATCGATCGGTCAGAAAAAGTAACCTATGGAGAACTCAACCAAAAGGTCAATCAACTTGCCCATTATTTACAAAAATTGGGAGTAACAACCGAAACTTTGGTCGGCATTTGTCTGGATCGATCGGTGGAAATGATAGTTGGAATTCTGGCGATCCTGAAAGCTGGCGGTGCTTACATTCCTCTCGATCCAAATTATCCAGTCGATCGTCTTTCTTTCATGGTTTCTGATTCCCAAGTTTCATTAGTCATCAGTCATTCATCATTACGCGATCGCTTTCAACAAATACAGGTGATCTGTCTAGATAATGACTGGGAAATTATCGATCGAGAAAGTCAAGCAAATCCTGCTATCACATCTAAAAGTGACAATCTTGCTTACGTAATCTACACTTCTGGTTCGACTGGAACTCCCAAAGGCGTTCTCGGCACTCACCGAGGTACAGTTAATGGGTTACACTGGTTGTGGAAAACTTATCCCTTTGAAAGTGAAGAGATTTGTTGTCAGAAAACAGCTATTAGTTTCGTAGATTCAGTCTGGGAAATTTTTGCTCCATTACTCCAAGGAATTCCCACCGTTATCATCCCAGATTCAATTGTCAAAGACACTAAACTATTTCTAGAAACGCTCGATCGCCATCACGTTACGCGAGTCATACTTGTTCCTTCCTTGCTGCGGTTAATTCTAGATACTTACGGTAATTTAAC
This sequence comes from Microcoleus sp. N3A4, assembly GCF_036701805.1. Classification (NCBI taxonomy): domain Bacteria; kingdom Bacillati; phylum Cyanobacteriota; class Cyanophyceae; order Oscillatoriales; family Microcoleaceae; genus Microcoleus; species Microcoleus sp. N3A4. The sequence continues at coordinate 38,981 of NZ_JAUBRJ010000021.1, read as the reverse complement.
CCAAAAATTGTCGAACTTGAAACTTTGGATAACCAGTGGAGAAGCACTACCTCTCAACTTAGCGCGATCGTTCCCAAAATTGCTCCCATCTGCCAAACTGATTAACCTTTACGGTTCATCTGAAGTTTCTGCCAACGCCACTTACTACGATACAAGTTTATTACCAGAAAAAGCAACTAGCGTTCCGATCGGTCATCCAATTGATAACACTCAAGTTTACATATTCGATCGTCATTTACAACCAACGACCGTGGGAGTCTGCGGTGAATTGTACATCGGTGGCGATGGATTGGCGAAAGGTTATTTGAATCGTCCTGAACTAACTGAAGAACGGTTTATCGATAACACCTTTGTATCGGGAACTAAGCTTTACAAAACTGGTGATTTAGCGCGTTATTTGCACGACGGTAATCTTGAATATTTAGGCCGCCGTGACGAACAAGTAAAAATCCGAGGTTTCCGAGTAGAATTGGCCGAAATTGAAAGTGCGATCTTGCAACATCCAGATATTCGAGAATCTGTTGTCATTATCCGCGACGATACACAAGGCGATAAACATCCGATCGCTTACATCGTAACAGATGAACCAAACTTAGTTTCACAATTGCACGGTTACTTACAAGAGAAACTACCGGATTATATGATACCGTCTGCTTTTGTGGTGTTAGATGCGATACCGCTAACACCCAATGGGAAAGTAGATAAGCGATCGCTTCCAACTGATAATCTGATCCGCTCGAACTCCACAAAATCCTTCGTTTCGCCCAGAAATATTTCCGAATTAGGTTTGGTAAAAATTTGGGAAAATCTTCTAGCTATTAACTCAATTGGAGTTACAGATAACTTCTTCGAGTTGGGAGGTCACTCCTTTTTAGCTGTACGCTTAATGGCTCAAATTTACGAGCGGTTTGGACACAACCTTCCCCTATCTATTTTGTTTGAAAACCCAACAATTGAAAAACTCGCTAAAATTGTCAGTCAACCAACAAATTTGAGTTCTGGTTCCCCGCTGGTAGCTCTTAATTCTTCCGGTTCGAGGACTCCTTTCTTTTGCGTACACGCCGCCGGAGGAGACATCCTTGCTTACCTAAACTTGGCAGACAAAATCGGTGGAGAACAACCATTTTACGCTTTGGAACAGTCTCCCAGTTCCGTAGAAATTGAAGCTAAGTCAGTAGAAGAAACAGCAGCTTATTACCTCCAAGAAATTCGCACAGTGCAACCGGAAGGACCATATCTTTTAGGAGGTTGGTGTTTTGGTGGTGTGGTTGCTTTTGAGATGGCGCAACAACTACAAAAACAAGGTCAAAAAGTAGACTTGCTAGTGGTAATTGACGCTATATTGCCAGAAATAGTTATTCAACCAACAAAGGATGATGATGCTAAATTTTTACTCCGGTTAGCTGAATCAATTAAAAACTGGTTCGGCATCGATTTTTCAGTCTCTTACGACGAAATGCGATCGCTATCATTAGATGAGCAATTTCAGTTATTGAATAGAAAGGCAAACTTCATCGTCAGCGACACGGAGATGACGCAGCATATTCGCGATTACAAGGTTTTTAAATCTCACGTTCAAGCCATGCGAGATTACGTTCCCCAGGTTTATCCCCACAAAATTACGCTGTTTCGAGCTAGTGATAAAATTGAGCATGATTTTGATAGTCGGGAGTTCCATAGCGATGACTTATTCTTAGGTTGGGGCAAATGTTCCCAGCAAGCGATCGAGGTTATTGAAGTTCCGGGAAATCATTTCTCCATGTTCGCTGAACCTCACGTGCAAAAATTAGCCCAACAGTTGAAATGTTGTCTCGATCGAATGGTTAATGGCGGAATTAACCTTAATGGCACTTGAACAAAAAATTAGGTTCTGGGGGCGAAGAATCGCCATTAGCGGTTGCTGTATAAGTTTCATAGCCTTCAGAACCCGCTGATAAAATACCCGCTTATTGCGAACGATAGCAATCATTTCTACTAGGCGTATAAATAGCGAAGACACTGTTGGCAAATTCAGAAAAGACCTATGTGAGGTTAGTCAGTTCAGGAATAAAGCGATTAACGGGACTTAAACAAATTTCAAGCCCAAACAGAGCATCGAACTTGCTATGTGTAAGGCGAATACGTCACCATTATCTTGCAGCCAACCGACAAATCGATAAAATATAGCTGTTCTAAAAGCTGACAAGGCAGAGCGTAAATGTTTTCAAAGGTTTGTTAGCCCAACGCCTTTTAATAAAAAAATCGCTTTGGCAATTAGGACATTCCATACTTTTGCCTCTGAAATTTATGTTGATTTAATATATTAAACCATTACTGTGCATCACTACCAAATATTTTTATTTTTTAGAACTATATTTGACCTAGATGTGAATTTTATAAGCTAAAAAAGTAGGAAAAAAGAGGAAAAAACAGCAGATTTTTTACTTTTTATACCTCCTATTTCCTACTTGTATCCTCACAACAGGAGTAAGCCAGTTGGTGCAGAAGTGCAGGGAAATGGTTAAGCGATCGCTCTTTCATTTTCCTGTAAATAAAAGAGCGAGAAAAATCCACGACTCCACCTTCAATTCAACTTACCAGTTATACCCCGGTGGAATGTTGTTTGGCGGATTAGGATTAGAAACTGGTGGCACAGAAGTTGGTGGTACAGAAATTGATGGAGTAGGATTTGGCGGCACAGAATTTGGTGCATTTCCTCCCAACCAAGGAGGAGTGCTAGAATTTCTCGGTTGACAATTACCACATAGACGACGCATCAATTACCCACAGAATTAACTAATAGAGAATAACAAAGTTAGTAAGAGCGATCGCCTTCAATTGAACTTACCAGTTATACCCAGGTGTAGAGTTGTTGTGCGGATTAGAATTGGGAGGATGTGAGATAGGCGCAGAAGAGGAATTATTCGGGGCTAATTCAGAAGAACAGGGTTGACTTCCGGCTGCTTCTACTTGAACTTCTGCTGTTCGCTGCAACCTCATTTTTCTATTAGAATTTCGACCTGTCTTATCTTGCTCTGTTAAATCAATTGTATTTCCATCTGCGCTAAAGCTTCCTATGTATGAGTAGTGGAAGTCAGTGCTACTGCCTGGATTATTAAATTTACATTCAAACTGAAATTGATTGCCTGACAGGGTAGCTTGCTGTGTATAGTCACCCGTAGGATAAGATAAAAGAAGATTTAACACATTACCATTTTGAATGACCTCCATTCTTTGGCTACCACGTTTCTGTCCTGACTCTAACCAGTGACCTGTTAAGGATAATTGCGCGAGAGTTGTTACTGATAAAGTTTGCAGTAACAATGCTCCTGCTGTCACTGGTATCAGACTCGCGATCGCGCTGATGAAAAACTTTTGATTCCTCATGGTTAACCTCACAAGAGAATGGCTAATTTACAGATTGGGAAAGTTTGGAGAGATCCTGTTTTTTGAGAAAGGCGATCGCGCTGGGAAATGGAGAGGCGATCGCCTAGATCGCAAATCTATCTGATGATTAGATTCAGATAATGGTAAAGTTTGCGGCTGTCAAGGAAACATCATGGAAGATGGTAATTTCGTTTCCTGAGCTGAGGGTGATTTCAGAAAAAGTGGCAAATTGGTTAGCTTGTGTTAAAATCTGGTTTACACTCAGCCCAAAACTAGCAGATACCTGAATCTTGTCATCAGCTACGACAAAACTATTAATAGTATCCAATCCACTTGCCCCGTCAAAGATAAATGTATCTCGACCAGCTTCACCCAAAAGTGCGTCATTCCCACCGCCACCGTTAAGGAAATCATCGCCAATTTGACCGAAGAGGTTATCATTCCCGTCGCCACCATTAAGGGAATCATTACCTTCTTGTCCTTGCAGTGTGTCGTTACCAGCACTGCCAAGTAGAGTATCATTCCCAACTTGACCAAAGAGGTCATCATTCCCGTCGCCACCGTCAAGGGAATCATTGCCATTCCCTCCTTGCAGTAAGTCATTGCCAGCTAAACCGCTAATAGTGTCACCAAGTTCTTCCCCGTTGAGAGTGTCATTCCCCGCAGTACCGACAATCGCTGCTTGGGGGCCGACAGTAAATGACCAAGTGTAGGTTTTACCGTTGGCTGTAATTGAGGCAGTATAAGTCTCCCCAGGCAGCAACGGATCGCGCGGAATCAATACAACTGCATCTCGCGAGTCAAGAATACCCCGTCCCACCTCTTGATCGTTCTTGGCTTGAGACTTAGGCCCGTAAATCTGGGCCGTCCCGTTGTTTGGATTGACGTAATTAGTTTCATCAAACACAGCGTGAGCGAGTTGTGTGCCGCCCCGCGAGAATGAGTGAGCAGTAACATTAGGAGTAACGTTTCCACTCCCCAACTGCAAGAGTAATGGCAAACCCGCAGGAGAAGTGTACGGAGGGTTGCCTGTGCCAGTCAGCGCATCGGGATACTCTGCGAGAAAACTGCGTATAGAAGCAGGAATTGTTTGACCGTTGCCTGGCCACATAATGGGAAACTGCACTGATGAGGGAAGGCTGCCGTATTCAAGCGGAAGCGTAGCAGCAGCCTCAATTCCGCCGTCTGCTTCCCGGTAAGCGCCAAAACCAACCTCAGTCAGACGCGGATCGAGCATTCCCAGTGCGTGGAAAGGTATCGATATCAATCGCTCGATCGCGCCTACATCAGTTTTGCCACTACTTACATTACCGTTCATACCAGCTTTTAAACCTTCAGGGGTGTAAAACTGATTCCCTGGCTCTTCGTAGTGCGTGAGTTCGTTGTTTTTCACGCCGTAGCGGGAGTGTGCTACAGCACCCTCTCTCCAAGTTGGGTTCTCTCTGACTGGTGGCAAGTCGGCTGCGGTGCGATGGAAATTAAGAGTAGACAGCCATTCCGGTTGTGTATCATTATCGACTATTGCCAAAGTTGCGTTACTCTGTGTCCCCAAAGTTCCCCCACCAGTAGGGTTTTTCAAGGTCATGGTCAGAGTTTCATTGGGGTCATAGGCAGTATCGTCGAGGATAGGAACCTGAATCGTTTTGGGCGCGGTGTCTCCCGCAGCAAAATTTACGGTTGTGGGAGTGGTGCTGTAGTCGCCCGATCCAAATTTAGCTGTACCGTTAGAGAGACTAACGACAGCACCAACCGCCCCATCACTGCTACCTGTGCGGGTAACAGTCACAGCGGTGACAGGCGTTCCATCTTCGTTGACAGTATAAGTGGCAGCACTAAATTGCAAGCTACCTGCTGGTGGTGTAACTGGGGTGGGAGGAGTTGGCGTTGGCGAAGTTGGTGTGGGTGTTGGCGAAGTTGGTGTTGGCGGGGTTGGTGTTGGCGGGGTTGGTGTTGGTGTCGATACAGAGGGTGTCTGCGTCACTGCGAGATTGTAGTTTGTATTGCCCTCATAACTCTTGACCCAAATAAAGTATTTACCGGGTTCGGAAATGCCTTGAATTTTCTCAGAAGTTGTACCAAGTTCACCGGAGAAACCAAGTATCTCAAAACTGTTGAAACCGTCGCTATTATCGACCACTCCATTGCCGTTTGTGTCCTCAACGAATAGCAAATCTGCATCTGCACTCAAATCGGTAAGAGTGATAGTGAGTTCGCTGGGCACAGTGACGTTCAAGCTGTGGAAGTCATCAATGTCAGCAGATCCCACAAAGTCGTTAAAGGTTTGAGTGCCATTGAAAGTGCCAATGTCTCGTGCTGTGGATAGGGTGTTTCCAGCTAAGTCTGTTGGTGTGGGTGTAGTTGGTGTGGGTGTAGTTGGTGTGGGTGTAGTTGGTGTGGGTGTAGTTGGTGTGGGTGTAGT
>NZ_JAUBRJ010000021.1:0-33096 GCF_036701805.1 Microcoleus sp. N3A4 | reverse complement strand
GTTGGTGTGGGTGTAGTTGGTGTGGGTGTAGTTGGTGTGGGTGTAGTTGGTGTGGGTGTAGTTGGTGTGGGTGTAGTCGGACTAGCTGCAAACGTGCTACTGGCAACATTGAGCAAAACTGCGATCGCCCGATTGCTACTTTTATCTACGATCACCGTGTCGCCACTACCAGCACCATTAGCACCCGTACCCGCGCTAAAAGTGAAGTTATCAAAATTCAAAAAGCCGTTATCGCTGGCAATGCGATCGCCTCCATTTTGATAATCGGTAATGTAATCAATACTCTCATCATCTAGCTGTACGAAAAATGTGTCATTGCCACTGCCACCTGTTAGAGTATCGATACCCAGATCGCCGTGCAAACTATCATTGCCGCTACCGCCAACAATTGAATCATTGCCTTGACCGCCGCACAAGCAATCATCTCCATCTCCTCCGATAACAGTATCTTCATCTTTGTCGCCGCGAAGGGAATCATTGCCACCTCCGCCCTCAATTTCATCATTTCCTTTGCCACCGTATACAACTTCAGCGTCAGAGGAACCGCTGACAGTATCATTACCTTTGCGAGTTGCCAATCCTCCAGGCACATCCTGAAGTTGTCCGAATTCCAGTCCAATATTGTCCGCTGTATCTTCTCCGAGTAAATAAATCCCTTGTTGTTTGAGTGTCATAATTTTCCTACCTATTGGTTTGCAAAAAAAACTAACTGGAGAAATAGCGATCGCACTTATTGCAATCGAGAACTGGGAGTGCCGAAAACTTGCACATAACGGTGCATTCGACCGTTAATGGAGAAATTTTTGGGAGCGATCGCCTATTTTTTGGAAAGGCGCTCGCTCTTTGCAAAAGTCAGCTTTGAAGAGCGAGCGCCATCGCTCCTATTCACTAAAATTCCACAGAGGATTTACTATCCCGCTCCCCCTATGATTTTCCGTGAAATACTGCTAGGATCACCAGTGAAATTGGTCAAAATTGCCAGCGTTGTATCAAAAGATGTTAAATAACTGCTGGATTCGAGCGGCTGCATTTGTCCCTGGTTTGAGGGTGAAAAGCAATTTTTCCGAAGTACAAGGAGGGTTGCTACCTCCTGCACAAAAAGCCGGCTGGCCGTTAAGATATCCAGCGGTGAGAAAGTTCAGTTGACCGTTGCTATAGTGCCTTTGGAAGCGACTCGATACTTCTTGGCAGCGACGTTCTGGACTGTATCCAGCATCGCTAAAAAAGTCAGAAGTCCACTTCACGACTAGAACTGTTCCTCGCGGGGTATTGGCAAGGGTTGCTGGTACGCCGTCGCTACCTACGCCACAAAAGAAGGTGGTGCTTTGGGCGTAGCTGGGCTGATTGAAGGTGGCGGCTGTGCCGATCGCGCCCATTGCCACAACAGCCGTCAGTGATTGCCATTTGTTCATGTGGAATTAACCTCTCTGACAAAATTAATTGAGATCCAACTTTGAGTTATCTTGAGTAATAAGGGCGATCGGACCACTTCCACCAACAGTTTGGCTAACTCATCTGGCGGAAATCAGCCCGATGCCCAACCTAGGCTGTGCCAATAACTTTTCAAGTGTTCAAAGCAGCGATGCACCCGATGAATTCGCTCTAAAGCTCTAAAATTATTGACTCTGAGCTTCTAATCCTTTTTACAATGCCGCTCTGAGATGAGTCACGATCACCTCAGACAGGCTAAAACTGATCTTGACTTTTACCACAAACTGTGTATGAGCCAGCCAACTCTCAGGGCCTCGGAGCAAGGACACCAACAAATTAAGCAAGCTAGGAATGCTAATCAAAAGAAATGGGCAGCAAAAGAAGATAACCTCACCCCTATAATCGAAGCGAGTCAATGGCTCCTTCAGCAAGAAGCCCAGCAAAACCTTTGGCCTCTTAATGACTCCAGATGGATCGAGAATTTAGAGCAGTTTTTGTATATTCCGTTCTCCCAAAAGATTGATGACAAATATGTTGAGAAAAGTCAACTTTCTGAGGAAAAGAGAAGAATTTTTGAAAAAGTAAAAAAAGAACTTAAAGCGTGCAAAAAAAGTACAGCTTTTGAGAAAATCAAACAACTCGTAGACTATGGCGAAGCTTTTGCTCACGGCATTTCTTACCGCACTTGGAGCAATTTCGCCTCTAAAAAACGTCTGGGGATTAACGAGCAAGCTTTTAAAGCCTATTGCCAGATTTTAGGCTTAAATTGGCAAGAAATTGCTGAACAACCGCCAAAAAAATCCGCCAAATTTCCCAATGTGCGTCAAAATTTGCCCGGAAAAGATGGCAATTTTATCGGTAGAAAAGAAGAAATTGAACGGTTGCTGATGCTTCTCTCTTTTGATAGCAATCACAGCAGAATTAGTATTGAAGGCTGTGGTGGCGTAGGAAAAACATCTCTAGCATTAGAAGCTGCTTATCGCTGCCTAAAAGCCAACCAGCAAAATGCTAACCTTCCTAGTTTTGCAGCGATTATCTTTACCTCAGCGAAAGCACAATATTTAACTGGAAAAGGTATTTCAGAACACCTCAATCGCGAGCGTACACTACGAGATATATTCCAAGCCATCGCTCGTACCCTAAACAGTCTTAACATTATTCGTGCCGACTTTGACGAACAGCCAAAACTCATTCGCCACCGTTTAAGCCAGCAGCAAACTCTGTTAATTATAGACAATTTGGAAACCCTTGATGAGCAACAAATTGTACTAGATTTTTTGCAGGATTTACCCATAACAGTAAAAGCGGTGATTACTACCCGCATTCAAACTGATTTTCCTCGGATATTGCTTGATAGTTTACCTTTTGATGAAGGGTTACATCTCGTTCAACAACAAGCTGAAGCCAAAACTGTAACTTTATCAGAAATAGAAGCCTCTGAAATTTGCCATAAAACAAGTGGCATCCCCCTAGCTATCGTTTACGTACTCGGTCAATTAGCAGCAAAATTTAAGCTGAAAAATGTCTTAAATCAATTGCCTTTACCGATAGGCAAAGTCGCTCCTTTTTGTTTTGAAGGCTCAATTCACCCCCTCAGAGGAAAATTAGCTTACCAATTATTAATGGCAGTGGCATTATTCCCTCATCCCGCTTTAGAAGAGGCAATTATACAAACTGCTATTCCAAATGATTGCGATGGATCGGCCATTGATGAAGCTCTAGCCAAATTACAGCAACTTTCTTTGATTAAATATCAGGAAGAACGCTATCAAATGATTTCCTTAACTCGCGAATACGTCTTAAATGAATTAAAAATAAACGCTGATTTTGAAGCAGCAGCGCGGGAACGCTGGCTTTCCTGGCATCTAAAATATTCCCAAAAACACGGCGGTCAAGATGGGAAGGAGTGGAACAATTACGATGAACTGAATGCTGAATGGGAAAATATTCAGGCAGCGATTGATTGGTGTATTAGTCAAGAAAAATACAGTGACTTCTTACTATTTTGGCAGCAGGTAAAAGGTTATTCTTACGCTCAGAGTTATAACTGCGATCGCCTAACTTATTGGAGTTACCGATTAGATTGGACAGAATGGCTTATTGAAGCAGCGAAGAAGCGAAAAGACTGGAAAACTGCTGCCGAAGCAATGTGCGATCGCGCTTGGACTCTCACGATAGTGGGACAGGCAAAACATTTAGAATTAGCAGAAAATTTACTCAAAGAAACGTGGCAACTTCGCCACTTTCAAAGCCACAATTTTCAGGTTAATTTAGCAATTAATATTGCTGTTCTCCGAATTGAACAGCAGCAATTTAAAAAAGCGATTCGCTGGCTAAAGAAAGCTTTATCTTTGCTAGAATTGAATCAGCAAAAATACGAAAAATCAAAACGCCAGCGCATTCAGATTTCTTATTACCAAGGCAAAATATATTTCAAAATAGCAGATTATGAACGAGCCAAAATCTACTATCAAGAAACACTCAAAAAAGCTCAAGAGATAGGCTGGCAGCGCAGTATCGCCTTAGCAAAAAACTGGCTAGGAGATGTTGCTGTCGAGCAAGAAAAATTTGATGAAGCTAGACATTTATTAGAGGAAGGCTTGCAAATTGCCCAACGAAACCAAGATCGGAGTCGGAAAGCCTACTGTAAAGAATCGCTCGCTTTTCTAGCAAAAAAACAGAATAATTTAACAACAGCAACCCAGTGGGCAAATTTAGCGATTGAAGACTTTACTGCTTTGGGAATGCTGCCTGAAGTTGAAAGAATGACGGCTTTTGTTCAAGGTTTATTACTCAGTAGCGATCCAATCTGAATTCCCGTCTTTAAGCGAATTGGTTGGCTTTTCACAGCCGCTTAGGAGGAGAAGTAAGAGAATTACAACAAAGGCAATGAACAACCAGACACCTGCATTAGATTCCTGTTCTATAAATTGCCTCTTGCAACTCATACAGAATTTTTCTTGAGGTCGATCGGGGTGTTCCACAATGTAGCAAATAGGTTTTCCTAAGATATCGTGAGGGCAAGACATAATAACTCCGAAGGAAATGAATAAATCACGGGGAAAAAGCTGGTAAAATCTTGAACAAAATCTGTAGGGGTGGGTTCACCAGGATATTTTACACCCCACAAATAATCTCAATAAACCCACCCCCACCCAACAGATAACCCAAACAACTATTCCCCAAAAAACATGAAATTCAATCAATTCTTCAATATCTGGGTGGGGTGGGGCGAGTTTATATAATTTGTCGATGGGTGTCAAATATATCGGCGAACTCGCCCCTAAAAGATTCGCGACAATGGTGCAAGACGTGAGTTTAATCGGACTTGAGATCGGTGCCTATGTTTAACTCCAAGGTTTAGGAAAAGCTGCCAAGACTTCAGCTTTAATATCAACAGTCGGGCGATATTGCTGTTTATTTTTGGGATATTTCAGATTTTCACAGCGAGCAGCTTTATTTTTTTTCTCATCAGCTTTCAGCCAGATTTTTGATCGATCTAGTTTGTCATCGGTCTCAGTGCCAAAATGATGTTCTAAAATAGTTTGAGTGTCAGCAAACGCTGCCTGCCAAGTTTGCTCATCCGCTTCACCCCGCCGACTAAAATAAGGGAAATGGTGAACATAGCGACCAAATAAAAGTTCACAGTCTTGGTGATACTTGCTGGTATCCAAAATGTGATTGTGCCAAACTGCATCTATTTCCTGTGTGGGGACAAACTGCTGATTGGGATATAGGTAAATGAGTCCCAAAAATGCCATGTAACGTGCGATCGCCCTCACCGTTTTTGCTTTTGTCCAGCCACGACCTTTTTCTGGGTGCATTAGCTTATAGGCAATTGGCCCCAAATCTAATGCTCTTAGTTTGTTAAGAAAAACTTGAATTTCTGCACGAACAACTTTCTGCTCAACTGACATAAGTCGAACTCCTCTTCTTACTTTGAACTAAAGGTTGAAGAAGCTCGTTGGCCAACCGCTTCTATAATATATACGGGATCAGCTCAAAAAATTATTGCAAAGTTGCCAAAATTTTTATCGACAGGCATCCCAGAGACAGCAAAAGCCCCAGATGTCTTTATGCCATAACCCTTATGCTGCATATTGCTATAGATACTCAGCTTGTTTTTGTTTCGGCGGACAATCGATTGCTGAATATTGCTCATTCAGAAGGGTTGGCGATTGATAATCCTAATAATTATCCGTAATCAAGCTGTCTGTAAGTAGGTAGGCGCAAATAAACAAAACTATATAACAAAATGTAAATCTATCAGAACCGTTGCGATTGCGACGTTTAACGAACAATGACTACTTACAGCATATTCCATGTATATGCGGTACACACAATCTTGTAGTAAGTAAGGTGCGTCGCCACCCGTCTGGCGAGCAAGTTCCATTGAACCTGCTGCAGCGACGCACCCTACATAACACGTACCGCACAATATAGCTTTATAGTGTACTTCACGAACCACCGAATATGCTGTATAGCCTTTCTCAAAAAGATGAGGTATGACTGACAGCTTACATAACCACCCAGACGCTTGAGGGCTGAAGCCCAACTACGTACCTCATCTTTCTGAGAACCGCTATATGTATTTTCTCACTCATCTATATCAATCCTAAATGATTTGCTTGCATTATACGCGAGCTTTCTGGCTCGCACTGCAAGGATTCTGGTCTCGCTCGATTTTGCGACTGATGCGAGGATTGCTATACTTAGTCAGGAATGCAAGTCATCATAAAAATCAGAGGACTAAAGCGATCACTAGAAACTAATTTTAGTGCGATCGTTATTTAGAGAATTTCTTTCAAAGTTTTAACTAATATTTGATTCTGTTCCTCCGTACCTATACTAATCCGCAATTTGTCTTCTAATCGCGGCTGATTGAAGTATCGAATCAATATTCCCCGTACTTTCAGTGTTTGATAAATTCTTTCTGCATCGCCGTTTGGCGGCCGCACTAACAAAAAGTTGGTTTGGGAGGGCCAAACTTCAAAGCCTAATTCCTGGAAGCTAACGGCTAGTTTTGCTCGCGAAGCCTTAATCTTTTCGGCGTTGGCTGTTTTGTGGTCTCGATCGGCGATCGCACCCGCCGCCACCGCATAGGCTAAAGCATCCACATTATAGCTGTCTTTGACTTTATTTAATTCAGCCAGCAGCGCCGGATTTGCTATGGCAAAACCCAACCTCAATCCTGCTAGGGAATAACCTTTTGAAAGCGTCCTCAAAACTATAACATTACTGTACTTTTTTGTCAAGTTTAAAGCATTTTCTTCGGCGAAATCTACATAAGCTTCGTCGATGACAAGAAGACCCGATAACTCTTTAGCCAGTTTCTCTAAATCTGCAACAGATATGGCTGTTCCCGATGGACTGTTTGGCGAAGCTACAAAGGTCACAGCACCTCGGGCTGCTATTAGCAAATCGACTGGTAACTTGTAGTCCTCGGGATAAGGAACTTCCACTAATTCTGCATCTTGAATTTCTGCCAAAGTGCGATACAATACATAAGTTGGCGCCGGACAAACAACTTGTTTACCTGGTTCGCCCACAGCGCGAACTATCAAGTTTAATAAATCGTCGCTGCCGTTACCTACCACAATCCAATCGTCAGCCACTCCCAAAACTTTACTAGCAGCGATGCGGAAACTTTTGCCCGTTGGATCTGGATAGCGCCGCAGCATTTCTCCGTCTATTTCCTGAAGCACTTTTAAAGCTTTGGGAGAAGGGGGATAGGGATTTTCATTAGAATTTAGTTTAATAATTTTTGTGCCTAGCGGGGGCTGTTCTCCCGGAACGTAACCAGACATTTCGTGGATGCTTTTGCGAAAGTAATTCATCTATTAATTGAGTTTTGTGGAACGGGCATCTTGCCCGTTCTCGATCATGGTGCAAGATATCAAGTTAAACAAATTATATCAAACAATTAGTGACTATCCGCGTTATACCCATATCAATTAACTTTTGCATATCCGATCGATCGTCCACCGTCCAGGCCACAATGTCAACTCCCTGACTCCGGCTTTCTTGAATCAGTGCGGGGTTTTCCAGCAACACGCGGTACTGGCTGCTAATCAAATTATCCCCATGCGCCACAGCTTGAGCTAATTGAGTTTTGTACGCTTCTAGATTAGCAACAATGTGTCCGATCGCCAAATCGCCAGATAGCCGCCGCACTTGTTCCAGAAATCCATCGTTAAAGGAAGTAATAACGCATTTGTGTTGGATTTCTTCGCCCTTCAAAGTATTGACAAAATCCGCGACATCTGCATCCGACCACTCGCAGTGAGGCTTGACATCAAAGTAAAGAAATTTGTCAACATTTTTGAGTATGGTTAATGCGACTTTTAAAGTAGGGATTTTTTGTCCTGAAAATTCATCGCTAAACCATTTTCCAGCATTAAGTGTCTGCAATTCAGACAGAGTGTTTTCCCTAACTTTGCCAGAAACTCCCGTGATTCTATCTAATGTGGTGTCGTGAAAAATTACTGGTACGTTGTCGGCGGATAGCTGGATGTCAAATTCGATCGAATGAGCTCCACGGGCGATCGCCCGTTCAAAAGCTGCTAAAGTATTCTCGGGGGCGATCGCCGAAAATCCCCGATGTGCGATAATTTCTAAATTCACTGTCTTGTGCCCTCTAAAAAATCTGCCACAGTTTGATTAAAAGTTTCCAGTTGAGTCAAAAAAGACCAGTGATTCCCCGGTACTTTTGCAACGGTAATATTTTTCAAGTATCTCTTGTAAGGCTGCATTTGCCAATCCATGCGATTTACGCCTTTTTCCGGCTGTACGAACAAAGTCGGTATCTCAATATTTTCAGTTAAACCGGCAACTTTCATCACTTCTGCAAATATCTGATTTCGGGCTGCAATCGCAAATTTACTTCCCCAAGTTCCGTCGGATTTTTGTTCGATTTGGTGTTGGAATACCATTTGCTGCACGTCACTCCAATCTGCGTATTCTCCCGATTGTTTTGCTGCTGTTTCTGCTTGGGATAAAGTCGCAAACGGGCCCACACATTTGAGACAGTCTAATTTTCGGTAAACAATTGGCAGGGTGAGTTTCATCGCGGCGGGCAGTTTGGTGATGAAGATGGGGTCTACTAAAATCATACTGCAAAAGCGATCGGGGTTTTGCCTCGCCCAAATCGGTGCTAGTTTGCCCGTCCAAGAATGCCCTAAAATGTGGGCGTCTGGCCAGTTGAGATGTGCCATCAAAGCTTCTAAATCTGCGATCGCACTTTCAAAAGTATAGCCGGTTTTCGGTTTGCTACTCTCTCCGTGACCGCGCATATCTGGCGCTACAATATGATAGCGGTTGGACAAGTAATTGCCCAAGCTAGTCCAGACACACGCACTATCTGCTAAACCGTGCATTAGCAGCAAACGCGGAACTTTTTTTTGCCCAGTTTCTGGCTGCCATTCTAGGTATGAAAGCTCGATTTCTGGTAAGTGCAAAGTCTTACGAGTTGGCATGATTAGGGTATTTTATAGTTGGATAAATGTGATTTAACTTTTTTATGAACAGGCAAGATGCCTGTTCCACAAAGAGTGAATTTTATTGTACGGTTTTCCTCAATAGGCTTTCCGGCCTTTTTCACAAAGAAGCAATATTCTTGTGGGGTGGGCTTCTAGCCCGCCCTTCTGACTTAACCTTTGCCCTTCAAGCTAAATAAAATAAACTGCGTTTTCTGCGCTTCATCAAAATTGTCGTCACTGACCAAAACTAAACTTTTGCTGCCATCTGGCAACTGCGGCCCGAGGGTCATTCCCTCTAAATTGTACAGCGGAATTCCGAGTTCGCTCAAGTCCAGAAGCAACTTTTTCCTAACAGGTTCGAGCATTGCCGTTTGCCCTTTGAAACTCGGGATTCTCGAAGTGTCTGTAGCCGCGCCAACCGCTACTTGATAAATCCTAGCGCTGTATCCCGACAGCCCAAAAGAACGTTCTAAACTCAGAATCTGACCGCCGCCGATTGTTACTAATTCGGTTAAACCGTTCAAAATAGTCATGGGAACTTGGTCTAGCGTGTAAAGATTTTCCGAGACTAATTGCGGCGTTTTATCGACGATGATATAATGTAAAATACGGAGTTTGCTTGCCTGTTCTGGGTCTAAATCTTGCATTAACGGCGCTTCCGTAGCTGCGAACAAACGAAACGGATCGAGACCGCCCGGACTAAAGGTTTCTGGGTCGATGCTTAAAGATTCAAAACCTAAATTGTCAACCACTCCTTGCTGCTGTTTTTCATCGCTGGCATCGGGAATGTAGCGCTTTGGAATCGGCAATTGTCCCCGCATTTGCCCTGTTTTGAGGTCGAATTCTCCGAGAAAAGGAGGGATGCCCACATGAGTAACGCCTTCGCTAGCGACAAATACTGAGTTGCGGGGAGAAAGAGCGATGCCTTCGGGATTGATGGAACCCCAAGAGAAGCTTTCACCGTCTGCTTTTTTGAGGGAGGTAACGCCTTCAACGGCAACTTTTTTCAGGCGAATATTGCCGGGGTCACTTGATGTGAGGTCGAGTCGGAGACTGTAAAATCTGGCTTCTCCGTTTTCGCTGGGGTCGTCGGAAAGAGCGTAAAAGCGATACGCTTTAGAAGTGACGGCGCTAATACCTTTGGGGTCGTAGGTAATTCCTGACAAACCGCCGACTGGTACTCCTTCAAAATTGATTTTTGGCAATTGGTATTCGCCCAAAAATTCTAGGGACATTTCTGGAAAAGAGCGGTCTTTTGCAACTGCGGGAGGGGGGGCGCAAGCTGTGCAAACAGTTAAGAGAATTAGGGCTAGACTGAATAAGCGTAAAATACGTTGGCGAAGCCCTCGAAGAGGATCGCCCAACGTCTTTAAATCCCAAGAATTGCTCAGTGCGGTGACATTTATTTTGTTGCTCTTGTTGAACAGTTTGCTTTTGTGCCATCTTTGTGACATAATTTATACCGTTTTGTAGATATGCAAAACTTGATGTTTCCAGAAGAGATGCCGAATCGCGGCAACCAAATTTTGAGAATGAGAAGTTCTGTGCCAATTGGGTGCTTGCTTTTCTTGTGGCTGTGTGCTGGTTCTATTGCTAGCGCCCAAACTAATCCACCAGGCCTCGATCAATTTTCTCCTAATCCTCTAGAAATTACCACACCCGATCCCCTAGCTCCCGCTAATGAATCTTTGAGCAGCACTCAGCGGGAGGAACTGACAGCGGCTTTGGAAGAGTTAAACTTAGAAGCAGCGGCTAAACTGCAAGCTGGAGACGGCGCTGGTGCTTTTGAAATTTGGTTCCGAGAATTGCGGCTGCGGAGGTATCTGGGCCCGGCGGCGGAAATTGCTGCTTTGAGTCGGGTGGGAAGTGTTGCTTGGAGTAGCAGTAAAACCCTCGAACTACAGCTTATTACCAAACGGCTGCAAGCAATTCAAAAACAAGTCAAATCCCAAGTACCACTTAATACTGAGTTGCTTCCGGCCTTCGCTGCGGCTTTTCAGCAGGTGCGCGCTAAAGGCTCGACTGTAGAAGTTTACCAAGAAATTCTCGAAAATGCGCGCCAAAACCAAGATATATTGGCTCAAGGTCAGATTTTGAAGGCGATCGCGCTAATTCACGTCAATTGGTTGAGTTACGATAAAGCGGCTCCGGTGTATGAGGAATTGGCTACTTTAATTCAGGAAAACCGCGCTTTATTTGCTGCTAATTCTGCTGTGCAAAATTCTGCTGTAGTTGCGGGAAACGGCGCGCCGCCGCAACCTGTAACTCCTCCAACTGAGGTAGATACTCTGAGACAGTTGGCCTACGTTTACCAGCAGTCGAAACAACCCCTAAAGGCGATCGCAGCCAGGGAAAAACTAGCATCGGTGTATCTTAACTTACAAAATCCCAGCGCTATACCACCGCTTAAAATTGCGATCGCCAGCGATTACCAAACCATAGGTCAAATCAATTTAGCAGCTCAATACTATCAGGAAGCCTACAATTTAGCCGTCCCCATTCAACAGTATGCCCAAGCTAGCGAAGCTTTGGATAAATTAGCATTGCTTTACCGAGCGCAAAAGCAGTGGGAGCCGACTTTGCGGATTTATCAAATGCAGTTGCTGTTAGAAGAGCGGGCTTACAATTTCTACGGATTGATGAATGCTTACGACAATCTCGGTCAAGTTTATCAGGAGATGAAGGCTTACGCTAAAGCTTTGGAATCCTATCAAAAAGGGTTGGAAGTCGCTAAAAGGTTGGGACACAGACAAGAGTATTTTGATAAGAAGATTCTCAAGGTTAACAAGCAATTGCAAAGGACTTCGTAGTTGTCAGCAGGAAATAATGACAAATTGCAATGTGAGTAATTTAAACGCAGTAAGGTGTGCAATGCACGCCTTACAAAACTACTTTTGACCGAGAATTTCTTCATGGTACCCGCCACGCGATCGAACCGTGGAATCAATCCAAAATCTAAAATCCTCAAGCCCCCGAATTTATCCGTGGGGTCAATCCAAAATCCTTGCATCTAAAATCTAAAATCGAATGACTCGTAGGTTTCTCGCGAAATTGAATAATATAGTACATCAGTTTCGTAATAACGAGCATTTTTTTCATATTTCATGCCAACTTTCTGTATCACCCGCTGGGAGGCGATATTTTCTGGGCGGGCGATCGCAACTATTCTCTCCAAGTTTAATATTTGAAATCCATAGTTTAGACTAGCAAAAGAGGCTTCAGTCGCCAATCCTTGATGCCAATAAACTTTGTCGAGGGCATAGCCTAGCTCAACTTCCGGTGTCCGATCCAGAAAACCCAGTCCGCAGCGGCCAATCATTTTACGGTCTATTTTATGTACTACAGCCCACATTCCGAAGTTGTTTTGTTCCCAACGTTTGAGCATATTATGAATGGCGATTTCTGTTGCTTCTCTAGTTCTAACTCCTGTGAGGTATTTCATTATTTCCGGATCGCTGTAGATCCGGTACAGCTCATCTAAGTCGTCTGGTGTAAATTGTCTCAGATACAATCTAGCTGTCTCTATCTCTTGCATGATTAATATAATTAATACCACTAGATTATGATACCAGTTTTGATAAGTCTTGCTACAAAAATAATGGTTGGATTTCCTTCCTCAACTCAACTACTTTTGACTGGTAGATTATTCGCGAGATTGAATAATATACTCGATCGGAATGGTCGAGGTTATGCTGGTATCTCATCCCCACTTTTTCCATTACCCGCCGCGAGGCGATGTTTTCGGTATCTGCAACAGATCCAATTTTTTCTAGTTTCAATACTTCAAATCCATACTTGAGGCTAGCCGCTGCAACTTCCGATGCTAAACCTTTGCCCCAATACGCTTTTGCTAACACGTAACCGACTTCTACTTCAGGTGTTTCGCGTAAGAAGCGAAGCCCCCCGTCGCCGATCAATTGGTTATTTTCTTTATTGACAACAGCCCACAAACCGAAAGCGTGTTTTTCCCAATCTGCGATTATCTGAAATAAATCTGCTGCTGTTTCTTCTCTATTTCTGACGCCTTCGCTCAAATACTTCATCACTTCTGAATCGCTGTAGATGCGGTACAGCTCATCTAAGTCATCTGGTGTAAATTGTCTCAGATACAATCGGGCTGTCTCTATCTCTTTCATGATGAGAATATAACTTCTACCAGTAGATTATAATACCAGTTTTGTCTGGCTACAAACATTTTGGTTGGGTTTCGTTCCTCAACCCAACCTACTGTTTACTGAGATTCATGCAAAATATTGATTCTATTTGTTACAATTATTACTTAGATATATTGTACAGTTTTTGCCATCAATGACAATTTCCTCACCAGTAGCAGACACCAAAAACAAATCCGGCCAGGAAACAGACTGGCGGTTATTTCTGAGGTTGGCATCTTACGCAACCCGCAGCAAACGCTTGCTGATTATTTCGATCGCACTATTAGTACCGCTAGCAGTCTCAGGAGCAATTCAACCGATTCTCATCGGACAGGCAATTTCGGTAATTCGTTCGGAACCTACCTACGAATTCTTGCGCGGATTGCCTTTATCTGCTGCATTGAATCTTCTGGCAGTTTTGCTCATGCTAACTATAGCAGTTAGATTGGCACTGCAATCACTTCAAGGCTATTTAGTCACGAAAGTAGGGCAAATAATTACTACTGATATTAGAAATGATTTGTTCGCGCACGTCACATCGCTAGCAGTGAGATTTTTCGATCGCACTCCTGTAGGCAAATTGATGACTCGCCTCACCAGCGATGTAGAAGCTTTGGGAGAGGTTTTCTCTTCAGGGGCGATCGGTATTGTCAGCGATTTATTTTCAATTTTAGTAATTGCCGTTTTCATGTTTACCATGCAGTGGCAGCTAGCTTTAATGTTGGTGCTGATGATGATACCAATTACCGCAGTCATAATTTATTTCCAGTACCAATACCGCATAGCAAATTACACTACCAGAGAAGAACTTTCAGACCTTAACTCACAACTGCAAGAAAACCTGACTGGTATTGGCGTAGTGCAGCTATTCCGCCGCGAAAAATTCAACTCAGAATTGTTTAGGATCACCAATAAACTCTACATTAAAGCCGTTGACACAACTATCTTTTACGACTCCGCCGTATCTGCGACATTAGAATGGATTGCTTTAGTGGCGATTGCAGCCGTTTTGTGGATGGGCGGCCAAAGGGTTTTAGCCGGTAATCTTAACTTCGGTACTCTCTCTGCATTTATTTTATTTGCTCAGCGTCTCTTCGATCCGCTGCGGCAATTTGCTGAGAAATTTACTGCAATTCAAGCAGGATTTACCGCCGTCGAACGGATTAGCGATATTCTCAACGAACCCATTGAAATTAAAGATCCAACTAGCGGGAAGAAGGAAGGGCACAACACGGATTTTGACACGGATACACGGATGTTTGAAGGAAGAGGGAAAAAGGAAGAAGGAAGAAGGGCAGGTTATTCACCGTTGTTGATAACTGGACACCCAGAGGCAACTGCTTACAACTTGTCTCCGTTCGATCGAGAATTGGCAGATAATCCTCAAAATCCAGCAAGTTCAGAATATCGTTTATTGCCTAACAATCCCCAATCACCCCCCGCCAACCTCCCCAAGCTAAGGGGGGGAGAAAATGCCAAATCGCAGAATTCAGAATCTGGAGAAATCCAATTTGACAACGTGTGGTTTGCGTACAAAGAAAACGAATACGTCCTGCAAAACCTCAATTTCACCATCAAATCCGGCGAAAAAGTAGCATTAGTCGGCCCCACCGGTGCGGGCAAAAGTTCGATTATCCGTCTCCTCTGCCGCCTTTACGAACCTACTCAAGGGCGGATTCTGGTTAATCATGTGGATATTCGGGATTTGCCTCAAGCAGAGTTGCGGCGGCACATAGGCGTGATTATCCAAGATGGATTTCTATTTGCTGGCGATGTGAAGAGCAATATTAGCTTGGGAGAAAATTACTCGATTGAGGAAATTCAAGCAGCAGCAGAAAAGACAAATGTTGCCCGTTTAATCGAACAGTTGCCTCAAGGTTACGATACGCAATTGCGGGAACGGGGGACGAATCTTTCGGGGGGACAAAAGCAATTATTAGCATTTGCTCGCGCCGCAATTCGCAATCCCAGTATTTTAGTTCTCGACGAGGCCACTGCTAGTTTGGATGTGGGGACGGAAGCTTTAATTCAAGAAGCTCTAGAGCGTTTGATGGCGGACAGAACGGCGATAATTATTGCCCACAGGCTTTCGACTATCCGAAATGTCGATCGTATTTTAGTGCTCAAACGCGGGCAATTAGTAGAGTCTGGCAGCCACGAAGAATTGTTGCAGCTAGAAGGTTTGTATGCCAGTTTGTACAAGTTGCAAATGCTAGGAAGTTAATATCTGAAGGAAGGCACGACACCGATTTTGACACGGATACACGGATGAATTATCGATAAGAGGGAAAATTCTCGGAATACCCAGATACCCGACTTCTTCAAGAAGTCGGGTATCTAAAAGAATCTAAAATCTAAAATCTAAAATCTAAAATCGTATCACTTGCCTGAAATCATTTTCCCCAGGGTTTCCGGCAGGTGAATTATATGTTGGAAAAGCTGGTTTGGCCCGATGCCAAACAATAACTGCATCACCAGCACAATTGCTGCTAAAGAAATCGCTGTTCCGATGCTGGCCTTCAAAACTTTAAAAGCCCAATTAAACACCAGCCAAGACACGAGTAATGAAGCAATTAAGATAATTAATTCTATTGGCATATAACAGTTTTTACTTTAATTCAGGACTGCGGACATGAAACTAGAAACCCCGGTTTCTTCGTATATACAGCATATTCCATGTATATGCGGTACACACAATAAGAGTCGTAAGTAAGGTGCGCCGCCACCAGTCAATCTGCAAGTTCCATTAAACATGAGCAGCGACGCACCCTACATAACACGTACCACACAATAGAGCTTTATAGTGTACTTCACGAACCACCGAATATGCTGTATCTAATCATCAAACCAAATAGCTTTGTCAGAAACCGGGTTTAAGAGCACAAGTCCTTTGATTGTAAGTTCAAGCAATACTGCCGCGCTTCCGTGTTTCCTTATAAGAAATTCCCACATTTTTTAAGCCTGCTTTAATCATTTGCTGCTCTAACAAAGCGAAAAAGCGAGTTCGATCGCCCCCCGTGACTACCGCTTGATTGTGAGCTTCTGCTAGCGTCACCGGATAGCCGCCGCCTTTGTGTACTTGAGCTAGCATCATTCCTAATGCTAAATCTAGCTGTGCTGGATCTTGTGCTACCCATTCCGGCACTTCTATTCTAGCAATTTCTGTGCCGACGTGAACGTAACAGAAACAGACGGAATTAAGACCGTACAAATCTAAAATGCGAGCTTGGGATTTCCACAAAGGACTCCTTTGTCCCGGTGACAGGATTGTTGCCCACAAAATGGCATCCCGCAAAGGTTCAAATTGTTGACAAGGTGCTTTTTCGGCGAAAGAAATTGTGGCGGCAAATCCGACGTTCGGGCAGTTTGTCATGCAGTCTGGTACTTCGTGGGTGCAAGCTTCAAACCGCAAAAAAGATAAGCTTTCGCTGCTGCGAGAAGCGCTTAAGTATCCTAACAGGGGAATTCCTGCTAAACGCAACTTGTCCCAAGCTTCTAAAATTGGCTGCAAAATTCGATCGCGCGCTTCGCTGGGTAACTGTTCCAAAAACCAATAAATCAGCGAACCGTCTACCATTGCTAAAGCTGGTGCAGGCAATTTATTGTCATTAACTTTTGCCCAATTGCAGCCCATTTCTGCCAGAGCAATTGCTTCGGAAACGGCGCGCCGGTATCCCATCCATTCTTCGGTTCTAATTCCCCACTGCCGCGAACCGTACAAGTCTTCGGGTTTGTAGAAAACCTCGGGCACGCTGTCTAAAACTGGGTGGCGGCTTTGTCCGTAGTGCAACATGACTGTGCCGACGTTTAGCAGGTAGCAGTAGGCTATTTCGTGATGGTTGGGGGAAATTTGCGAGCCGTCTGTGGCAAAGACTGTATGAGCGGCGGGGGGTGCGGTGATGTAGGTGCGATCGGACAATGGCTCGATCGGCGTAGCAGCATTAAATAAAGTGCGATCGCGCCAACTCTCTTGCAATTCCACCAATTTTGCCTGTCCCGCTGCAGCCTTGACCAGCAAATTCTGAGCCACTTCCAAACGCTGCCGAGCCGCCTGAGCTTCCACATTCAAATGTTGGCTCATTCCCTGCATTGCCTTGGCTGCTTTAGTTAAATCGAGCATTGGTTTTAAGTCTCAATATTAGAAAGCTTTCAAGCTGAGAAATTATCAAAACACTTTTCAAATTTTGGGTTCAGAAGCTTGCTTTTTTTTTCATAAACCGGGTTTGATAAACTAAAATACTTCTTTGCAGCCCGAACAAACTGTAAAAAAACTGGTTTCTCAGGTCAATAGTACCTCCAAGACTGTATAAAAAAATCAATTTTTTTTTTTCGAGCTCCTTGCTTTTTTCTGCAATTCCTGTTATTATATATCTTATAATGGGATGGTGGCAAAAATATTATTTTTGCCACCATCCCATTATATTAAAATACCATACCAGCGCCGCAAAAGTCAACAAAAAAGATGTAAAATTTTGTGATTTTTTTGACTTTGAAAAGCGAAAAAAAATTCCCACCTGCAAACAAATCTAACATCAACATTCGGCCGGCAGCCAATCGGCAAAATCTCCGGCAAACTGCGACAGAGAAAGCAATTGAACGGGTGGATTTTGAGCCACAGATTCCCGTTCTGCCAAAGTATTGTAACCCCAATCAGCCAAAAATAACCTCACCTGAGATAAATCCGGCTGCTGCTTCACCGACAGCAAAGTTTTTAACCGGTCTTCCACAAACCAAATAGTCGAGTCTTTGCCAGACGCTGCCAAAAATTCCCGCAAAATTTGGTGCTTCGGCTTGTTGTATTCCTTGCCAAAAATCAACTCTGACGGCATTTGTACGTTCGCTAGCTGCAAAAGTTCCCGCACAAAACGGCCTTCCTTCGTAGTGACGATCGCCACTTTCACTCCCCTCTCCTGCAAGGAGTGCAAGCGATCGGCTACACCTGGATAAAAGCGGTGCAAAGACAGCCACCCAGCTAAATCCTCAGCAATCCAATTATCGCGCAATCCGTCTAACATAGCGCCGACCGACTGCGCTTTCAAATTATTTTCGGTCAATAAATGCGGTACTATATTCGGCCACTCCTGCAAAATTTGCTCTTCCGTAATTCCTGTCAGCAGTGCGCGAATCAGCAGCGGCATTTCCCAACCGGTTTCGATGGCAGGCCGCACTCGGTAAAAACTCAAAGCTAAATCTGGATCTGGCACGGTTTCGACTGGTTTCCAGATTTGACAGTAGGCACGCCAAGCTGTTTGGAAATATTCGATTAGTCCGTCACAAATCACACCGTCAAAATCAAGAGCTAGAATTGTCGGAAAGTTATTAACCATCAATCGATTTTAGATTTTAGATTTTAGATTTTGGATTGAAGAATTGAAGAATTGAAGAATTGGAGAATTGAAGAAAGCGACCTCGCGTATCGATCCGGGGAATCGATTTTAGATTTTAGATTTTGGATTTTGGATTTTGGATTTTGGATTGAAGAATTGGAGAATTGAAGAAAGCGACCTCGCGTATCGATCCGGGGAATCGATTTTAGATTTTAGATTTTAGATTTTGGATTTTGGATTGAAGAATTGGAGAATTGGAGAATTGAAGAAAGCGACCTCACGTATCGATCCGGGGAATCGATTTTAGATTTTAGATTTTGGATTGAAGAATTGAAGAATTGACTGTGCAAAGACTCAGCATTGATTGGTGAAGAGTGGTTATTAAAAAGACTGAACTAGCGGTTGACCGGCAATCGATTCTAGTCCTTGGGACTGCAACAATTGCATCCACTCGGTCGTCAGCCGCGAATCATCGGGTGCGAGGCGCCGCATTTCGGCGAGAGTCGCAAGAGTCTCGTACCAAATCCCATTTTTAGCATAAGCAATCACCTTAGCCATAGGGTCGGGATTGGCCAAATCGCTCTTGAGATTTGCCTGGGGTTCTATGCGCTGCATCCATCCTTTAACAATATAATCTCCGGAACGCTCCAGAGGATCGCAAGCTAGTGCAAACGACCACACATATCGCTTACCAACCTCAATATTTTTTGTCTTGTCTTTCTCAGAAAGGCTAATTCCAACAATTCCGGGTTTGTCAATTTTTAAAGTAGTTTCGTACACTACTTCAGATTCATCTGCGTTTAGCAAAATAAACTCTACTTGAGCCGCCGGTTGAGAAACATATACAAAAAATGTTGGCGACTCTGTTAGCGTTAAACCAATATTGCTTTCAGGTATTAAGGGAGTAATGGATAAACCTTCCCGCAACTGACAGCCTCGATGCGTCCCCCCTTGTCGGTTGTCGGGGGCTGTGACATCTGGGGGTTGGAAATTAACATTCTGACTCAGCAGAATTGGTGCAGGCCCGGCGAGCATAGGTGGAAGGAAACTGGGGAAAGTAACTGCGATCGCAAATACAGCGATCGCCAGTGCAGCAAAATGTAGAAAACTTTTCATTGTTTAATTACATACAAGAAAGTAGAAGAAAAGTTGCGGTTCGCATTCAAACTCCTAGCTAGGAGTTTGAATCCCAGGGGCGATCGGGTAAATTTGTCAATTTTCACATCGCAATCTGAAGACCGACAAAATTTCAACAAATAGCGAGCTTTAAAGAGGCCCAACCAGCGGTTGAGCCGCCACTGATTCGAGTCCTTGGGACTGCAACAATTGCGTCCACTTGGCTGTCAGCCTCGCATCCTCCGGTGTCTGGCGCCGCATTTGGGCTAAAGTAGCGAGAGTTTCGTACCAAATCCCATTTTTAGCGTAAACGTTGAGCCTAGTCATCGGGTCGGGATTTGCCAAATCGCTCTTGAGAGTTGCCTGGGCTTCTATGCGCTGCACGAACCCTTTAACAACTGAATCTGCTGAGCGGTCTTCGGGGTCGCAAACCATCGAAAACGACCACACGTATCGCTTGCCAACTTCAAGGGATTTGTTGTTATCGCCCGTAGCAGGAATGCTAACTCCAATAATCCCGGATTTGTCAACTTTAAATGTTTTTTCGTAGACCACTGCATCCTCTTTTTCAGTCAGCAAAGTAAATTCTACTTCGGCCGAGGTTTGAGGAACATAGACAAAAATTGTGGGAGACTCTGTTAGGGTTAAACCAATATTAGTTGGAGGCACTAAAGGAGTAATAGATAAACCCGCCGGACAAAGCTTGGTGCCGCGATGTGTCCCTCCTTGTCGGCTGCCGGGGGCTGTTACGTCGGGAGGCTGGAAATTAACATTCTGACTCAGCAGAAGCGGCTGGGATTGTGCTTGCACCCGTGCAGGTGAACTGTGGACGGTAGTAGCGATCGCAGATAGGGCGACCGCAAGTGTAGCCCGATGTAGAAAACGTTTCATTTTGTTGTACCTTTGACTATAATATTGCAAACACAGGCATTCGCTGATGGCGACAAATATTTTTGAGCGGCTAGTCGAGGGCGCAGATACACAATTTGAACCTTGACATATCATCAATAACATTAATTAATTCGATCGGCAAGTGGATTTTTCGGACGAAAAATCAGACGATTGAGGTCGCGAGTATCATTGCACACACATTCCCTCGCGGCAAAATGTAAAATATTGTTACAAAGCGGTCGGAGTTTTTGGGTGTTCTAAGATGAAAGAAGTCTCGCGCAGGCGGCTGCAAGCGAAACAACTGCTGTTCGGTGAAACGAGTCAAACTTTTATGCTGGGATAATGAGTAAAATATCTAACAAAATTCGCTCGGCAGCGGCTCAATTGAGTCAAATGTATAAACCATCACTAGCATTTGCTAAATCTGTATTAATTGCCAGCGCGGCAGTAACATTATCCTTGATGGGGGCCAGACAGCTAGGAATACTCGAACCAGTAGAATTAAGCGCTTACGACCAAATGCTGAGATGGCGTCCCGACGAAAAGCCAGACCCGCGCTTGTTAGTTGTGGGGATTACCGAAGCAGACATTCAGAAATTGAAACAGTGGCCGATATCCGATCGCAAAATAGCTGAAATTTTACAAAAACTTGAAAAAATGCAGCCAGCAGTCATCGGTTTAGATGTACTGCGAGACGTACCTTTAGGAGACGGCCGCCAGGAATTAACTAAAGTTTTACAAAAAAGCGATCGAATTATCGGGGTATGTTTAGTCACCGACGGAAGCCCGGACAATCCCGGTTCTCCGCCTCCCCCAGGAATGCCAACAAACCGGGTAGGATTTGCAGATTTCGGAGTCGATCCGGGCGGCATACTCCGCAGAGCTTTATTATTTATGAAACCGCCGACAATTCAGGGCAAATCCTCGGTGGAAAAACATCTTTGCAATGACAATTCTCAAGTTTTATTTTCATTCAACCTCCAGCTAGCACTCCGCTACTTGCAAGGACAAAAAATCTCTCCCAAACTGGCACCTGATAAATCTTTATGGCTGGGAAAAACCCCATTAAAACAATTAGAAAGCAATGACGGAGGATACAGAAATGCCGATGCCAGAGGATATCAAATATTAATTAACTATCGTTCGAGGCAGCAGGTGGCAAACCAAGTCAGAATTACGGATGTTTTAGAAGGGAAAATTGCTCCTAATTTAGTTAAAGATAAAATAGTGCTGATCGGTTATACCACAGAAACAGTTAAAGATTTCTTTTATACTCCTTACAGTGCGCGAAAGCAAAGCAACCAATTCATGCCGGGGATCGTGGCACACGCACAAGTAGTCAGCCAAATTTTGAGTGCAGTGTTAGACAACAGACCGATGTTTTGGTTTTGGCCGGAATGGGCAGAAATCCTGTGGATTTCGGGATGGTCAATTTTGGGAGGAACCTTGGCATCGCGGATGGCTCACCCAGTGCGGTTGGCGCTGACATTCGCAGCAATGTTGTCCGGGTGTTGCGCGATTAGCTTTGGGATTTTTCTGTTGGGAGGGTGGGTGCCTGTGGCAGCGCCAGCCTTAGCATTAATCCTAACTGGCGGCAGCATAGTATCAGCAGACAGATTTAATAAAGCCGGATACGGGAAAGTAATTAGCGATCGAGTAAAACAAGTCTTCAAAATCGAAATAGACCAAGCCAAAAAAGACCAGCAAGTCGCAGAAATCACAGAATCTGATTTCTTTAAAGAATTGCAGCAAAAGAAAGATAAACTGAGAGTTAGCAAAAAAGAAACCTCTGAAAAAGCACCTTCCGATCCCCAAGAAATAACTGCTAGTAACGGAGAGGTTCCCAAGGCCCAAAGTCAGGCAGATGAATACTTAGCTCAGTTGCAGGAAAAACCCACACAGCAGAAGCAGCGCGCCGCCGCGACTGAATCGGAAAACGGCTCAAAAACGGGTACCCCGAGCGATGCCTGTTCGGGTGCTAGTTCAGCCGAAACCAAACCCGATGACGAGTTCAGCGATTTGCAAGCCAAAGCCAAACAGATGCGGCAGCGCAGGGGCGCAGAAAAGATGATAAAAGATGAAAAAATTGATAGTTTAACAGACAAGGAGGATTTGGGGGGCAAGGAAGATTGACACTCCCCTGCCTGAAGGCGAGGGGATTCTTAAGAATCGCAATCAAGCGTGGATCTTGATTCGTAATGGCTGGGTTCTCGCAGCCTCTAGACAGTCCGGTAAAACCATTCTGCTTACTTTTTCTGCCAATATTTGCAGCACCATTACAATCAGCGTTAATCAAATGTCCTTCCCAAGTCCGATACAATCCGCGCTTAACACGCTTGCCAGAAAATTGGTAAGTTGCTGGTTTGTCAGCATTGTAGACGGGCAAATCGTCACCATCCAAAGCGCTAGCCTTGCTTGTATACGATTCTTCCTGTTCTTGGTAGAGCAAGCCGTAACGCTCACAAAGCGATTTAAGCTTACTTCTCAAAGCGTGAAAAGGAATTTGGACAAAGTTCTGATTGTTGCGACTGCCAATATTGATTTCCTGCTTCATGCCCAAATTGAACCCGACAATCACGCGCTCAATTTTATGGGCAATGCAATGGTCAATAATCAGCCTTGCCGTTTTGTTGAGATAGTCCCTAACTTGATTGTTTCGATTGACAAGCAATCTAGCTTGACGCTCAGCGATCCGCTCAATCTTTTGTCTATCTTTGATAGATTGCAATCTGGCATTTTCTTTGTTGAACCACTGGTTAATAGATTTAAGTTTACGACCATCCACAATAAAGGATGCCCCATTGGTGTCAACGCAAGTAGCCAAATTGTCCAATCCAAAATCAATCGAAATAGCGCTATCAACGACTGTTTCAAAAGGTTCTGGTTCCACCTGGGAAACAAACTCGACTTCAAAAAATCGAGCATTGTACTTAGAATGTATCCGAACTTCTTTGATAGCTTCAGGATTGAGTCTCTCAGGGAATGGAATAGATACCGCTCCAAACAGCTTCTTGAAAGCATTGGACATCGGTACATTAAACCGTCCATCCTTAACCACGATCCGAGGAATTATCAATACAAAGTAGCCATCTTTGGGTAAGTAGTGAGGCCATCTCACCTTCGGTTGATAGCTGCCAGATTTAACAGCGCTAATCAAGGCATAGAAACTGTGAAACGTTCTGTCTACTACTTTCAAAGTCTGTTGAGCAATATCCGTGTTTAGCAAACGATAGTTCTCGTTCTCTTTGCACAGATGGTAGGCAGATTCGTAACGCAAGTGTTTGCGCTCCTGAAAGTAGTATTGTCGAACAGTGTAAAGCCCTACATTGTAGAGATTTTTGCTAAGACGACGAAGGACGGGGTTTCCACCCATATTTTCTGATGACAGAGAACTCGACTGCATCAAGATTTGCATCATAATTGATTCTCGCCGTTTCTTACGCTCATACGCAGATCATGTCCAAAATCATCTCTGTCCACTCTTACCGGGGCGGAACTGGCAAATCGAACACGACAGCAAACCTGGCATCTATTATCGCTCGCAGCGGCAATCGGGTCGCCATTGTGGACACAGACATTCAATCGCCCGGGATTCACGTGCTGTTCGGTTTCAGCGAAAGCAACATGGATCGCTGCCTGAACGATTACCTGTGGGGCCGGTGTCCGATCGCGGATACGGCCTACAATGTGAGTTCGCTGATGCCAAAATTAGCCACTAACGGCAGCCTCTACCTGATTCCTTCGAGCATTAAAGCAGGCGAGATAGCACGAGTTTTGCGCGAAGGCTACGACGTAGGACTGCTTACCGACGGATTTCAAGAACTGATCGACGTTCTGAACTTAGACTACCTATTTATCGACACGCACCCGGGGCTCAACGAAGAAACCCTCCTCAGCATTACCATTTCCGACATCCTGCTGCTGATTCTGCGTCCGGATCAGCAAGATTTTCAGGGAACGGCTGTCACGGTAGATGTGGCCCGAAAATTAGAAGTTCCCAAGATTTTGATGACGATCAACAAAGCCCCAGAATCCCTGGATTTCGAGGATTTGAAGCAGCAAGTAGAGAGTATTTACAACATCCCAGTTGCAGGGGTACTGCCCCACAGCGACAAGATGATGCTGCTCGCCAGCAAGGGGGTGTTTGCCCTGCACTTCCCTAAAGATCCTCTAACTCAGGTGGTGGAAAAGATTGCGAAACAGATTGTGGGATAATTGGTGTAGTTTTGCCGATCGCCGGCTCTGCAGGAGTTTCGATTTCAATTCCTGCGGAGCAATATCCGAAGTCGCGGTGCCGACTGCAAGGGAGGAACTTTCAAAGGCGACAATATTTGCTTCTTGAGTCAGGAGAATGGCGACAAAATGAGATACAAATAGATTATGAGAATTTGTTAAAAAACTTTAGGAGGAGAACTCATGGATTTTGACTTCCGCATACTAATTGTATTGCTGCCCGTCTTGTTGGCTGGCGGCTGGGCTGCTTACAACGTCGGCACTATAGCTCTCAAACAAGTGGAGAAATTGTTGAACAAGCAAGCTTAAACTCAGCCTCTTTTCAGCTAATTCGCAGCCGACTGTTTCGTGAGATACACAAACAGTCGGCTAATTTGTGCGTTGACTCGCTAAAGGGCGATGGCCATACCATTTGAGAATTTAGATTAAAGAATTGAATAATTGCGGATGACTTACTGCATAAGGGCTTGGGGATTCCATACAGTTGCATCTTTTTTGGGAACTGGTAGGAGTTTTAGCAGGCGGGCAATTTACGACTGCCGATAGATTGGGCGAAAGCAAAAGAAAAGTTATATTGAAAGCTTGCCCAAAAACCAAGTTCGATCGACCAAAATACTTAGTAGCAGCAGGCTCGCTTGGGTAAAAAAACCTGGTTGCGAAAACGGGGCGATCGCGTAACTCCCGGTTTTGATTTTTTTTGCTCCACTCAGCAGTTATAAGTAGAGTGCCATACAAATACTTAGCAAGCACGTTCTCGCAGAAAATATGAGACAATCACAAAAGTATTTGCCCTGACAATCCCCCTCAAAACTGCGAAGTTTAACTTGTAGGGAATATCGGTCAAATTGTCAATGTTTAACTCCTATATCTTTAGATAGATTATGCTTTTTCCCCGATCGAGCGGCATTCTACTCCACCCCACATCCTTTCCCAGTCGATTTGGCATTGGGGACATGGGAATAGAAGCATATCGCTTTATTGACTTTTTAGTAGAGAGCGACCAGCAATACTGGCAGGTATTGCCGCTGGGCCCGACAGGATACGGCAATTCTCCTTATTCGTGCTATTCAGCAATGGCGGGAAATCCGCTGCTGATCGACCCAGAACTGCTGCGGGACGATCAATTGCTCGCAGATGAAGACTTTGCTAATTTACCAGAATTTCCGCTGGATTATGTAGACTTCGAGCGGGCGATCGCCCTGAAAGTGCCTTTGCTCAAAAAAGCTTGCGAAAACTTTAAAGCAAAAGCATCGCCGATCCAGCAAAAAGAATTCTCAGCTTTTTGCCAAAGCAAAGAGAATTGGCTGGAAGATTACGCCTTATTTATGGCACTAAAAGATAACTTTGGCGGTGTTAGCTGGAACAATTGGGAACCAGAAATTGTCCGTCGAGAACCAGAGTCGCTAGAGAAGTGGCGCCAGCAGCTAAATGCTGAGATTTATTACTACAAATACGTCCAGTTTGAGTTTTTTCGCCAGTGGACGGAGTTGAAACGCTATGCCAACCTGCGGGACATTAAAATTATTGGCGACATTCCGATTTATGTAGCTCACGACAGCGCGGATGTGTGGTCTCATCCCGACTTATTCTGCTTGGATGAAGCCACCGGAGAAGCAGCTTTAATGGCTGGAGTTCCCCCTGATTACTTCAGCAGTACAGGTCAATTGTGGGGCAACCCAGTCTACAATTGGGAGCAGTTGCAAGCAAATAATTTCGAGTGGTGGGTGCAGCGTTTTGAAGCGATTTTCGCTTATGTAGACGTGACTCGGATCGACCACTTTCGAGGATTTGAGGCTTACTGGGCGGTGAAGCGCGGGCAAGAAACTGCGATCGAGGGAGAGTGGATTAAAGCGCCGGGAACAGCTTTGTTGGATGTAATTAACGAGAAGTTTGGCAACTTGCCGATTATCGCTGAGGATTTAGGGGTAATTACTCCAGAAGTCGAAGCTTTGCGCGATCGGTTCGAGTTTCCGGGAATGAAGATTTTGCAGTTTGCTTTCGGCGCGGGCCCTGGCGATCCTTTTTTGCCTTTCAACTACGATCGCAACTGCGTAGTTTACACGGGCACTCACGACAACGACACGACTGTCGGCTGGTTCAATCAACTGCAAAACTACGAAAGAGATGAGGTTTTGCGTTATTTGGGCTGCATAGATCCCCAAGGAATCCACTGGTCTTTAATCCGCATGGGTTGGATTTCTGTTGCTAATTTGGCGATTGTGCCGTATCAAGATTTGTTGGGTTTGGGTACGGACGCGCGGATGAATTTTCCGGGGAAAGCAGAGGGAAATTGGGGCTGGCGGTATCGGCCTGAAGCTTTGAATTGGGAGGTGCGCGATCGGCTCAAAAACATGACTTACATCTGCGGGCGCGCTCCTAATAAAAATTGATCGTCGGGAAGGGGTAGTTGGTAATGGGTAATTGGTAATTGTTAATGGGTAATATCAAATCTGTTAGCATCGGAATTATTCAGATATCTCCGATCGACCTCTGCGTGAATCAGCGTCAATCCCTTGTCATCTGCGGCCCGAGAAATTCTCTTTTTTTAACCGCAGATACAGGCAGATAGACACAGATTAACGCAGATGAATTAGATCGAGTCCGGTTGCACCATCCGTGATTGTTGACTGTTGACTGGATTTAAATATTCCGATGCAGCCGGATTTTATCTAATGGGTAATTGGTAATTGGTAATGAGTGAATAAAGACGGACATTCTAATTAAAAGCTGTGGACTGCCAGCCATTACCTATTCCCGATTACCCATTAACAATTACCCATTAACACTTACCCTTCATTTTTGGGCGGTGCTGCAGGCTTGAGGTCGTCTGCTTTAAAAACTACTTCTTTGACGACTCCAGGAACTCCGAGTTGTTCGGCTTGTCCGTTATTCACGGCAACCATTACCCCGCCGGCGTTACCAGCTACAACTACCAATTGCTTTTGAGCCTGCCAGGTGCGTACAGTCCCGGTCGGCAAAATTCCTTCAAATTCTGTTTTGCCATCGACTTCAACCTGCATCCAGGATTCTGCTTTAAAAGTGACGCTAACCATCACTGGTTTATGGCCAGATTTATCTAAATTTTGACCGTTTCTGGCTGCTTCTACAGCCGCGTAACTATCCGGTTTCTGATTTTTTAAGGGGCTCGATGCCTCAGCAGCTAAACGAGCTTGTTCTTGCTGCTCAAGTGCGAGTTCTTCGGCTCCCGCACCATTTTTTGCGGTCACAGAACTGCCCATCAACTGAGATAAGCTATTGACTGAACAGATAATTAGAAATGTGTAAAAGAGGTAGAGGTGCATCGGGCGCAACTGAGGCCCATCTTGCCAGGATAGCTTGGTTCTCGATCGGGGCGGCGGTTCGATCTGGAAAAAGTCGGCAAACTGAGATCCGTCCAAACCCATTGCTTCGGCGTACCGCTTGATCAAACCCTGAGTGTAGACGGGTTCGGGGAGTTGGTCGAGTTGACCGTCCTCGATGGCTTGTAGCAGATTCCGCCGAATCATTGTTACCAGGGCTACTTTGTCCAAACAAATCGACTGCTGTTCGCGGTACTGGCGGAGTTGAGCGCCAATTTCTGCTAGCTTCTTCTGAGCTGGTTCTGGCTCTTGGGATTGCAGTTTCTGCTTAGTTGTTTTGAAGAATAAAAACAATAAATTCTTTGTCATATGCTGTGCTCCTGGGGATTTACTGGCACGCTTATTGATGTTAGGTTGACTAGATTCCATAAAAAAATAACTTCCGAATCTTCTAGGGGTCGGCAGCAGCCTGGTGGCAATATTGGCCTCGCGGGCGGCTGCAATTGAATCGGGCCAATGGCTGTGCGGTGCAGGCGCACCACAGGATATCCCAACTGCTCGGCTGTTCGCCGAATTTGTCGGTTTCTCCCTTCTGATAGAATGACTTCTAACAGAGTTTGGTCTCGCGCGCGATCGAGAACTCTAACTTTCGCCGGCAAAGTCTTTCTGCCTGACAAAATAATGCCCTGACGCCACGCTTGCAGTATGGGTTCCGGGGGATAGCCGAGCACCCAAACCTGATAAGTTTTGGCGATCGAGTGACGCGGATGGGTCAAACAAAATGTCAGCTTACCATCATTGGTGAGCAACAGAGCGCCGGTGGAATCTGCATCTAAGCGTCCTACGGGGTGGATGCCTTGACCAGAGCGCAGTTTGGGCGGCAGCAGGTCGAGAACTTTCGATCGGGCCCTCGGATCGCTGCAAGTAGAAACTACGCCTGCCGGTTTGTTGAGCAACAGATAAACCTCTGTCGGCCGATCCGTTGGTTTCACCGGGACTCCATCGACTTGGATGAGATCGCGATCGGGATTGGCTTTTTGTCCTAAACGAACAATATTGCCATTAACTCTGACTCGTCCAGCTAAAATCATCTGTTCTGCAAGACGGCGAGAGGCAATGCCCCACTGGGCTAGGATTTTTTGCAGCCTTTCATCAGACATGACGGGAGTGTGGAAACCCCCAGCGAGCGGTGGGGGAGGAAACACGACAGGGTTAATTGCTTAACCTTACTACTAATGCTCAATTCCTGGTTGGGAATAAATTATAATTCTGACCAATCCTTACAGGACGCCCTGCCTGGTGCAGATTGTCCTTGCCCCTGGTGCAGATTGTCCTTATGGCATTACCCTGAATGTTGTGCAAAAACTACGAGGAAAAGACTCGCGGCAGGCACAGGCTTGCACCGTTGGTTTGCGGCTGGTTTGAGAGGTGTGGGTCTGACCCGACCATAAACCAACACTACCATAAATCCCGTACTGCTGGTTAAATTTATACGCACGATCGCGAAATTTACTTGGGATCGCACAACTCGCGAACTAAGGAAAGAGCCCAAGGGGGGAAAGGGTGAGAATTTTTCTGCTTCTGGCGTTGCTGATTCGAGATTTCTGCTTGGTTTTGGAGTTAATAAAAGTTGCGCTCATCAACCCGGTTTCTTAGAGAAATCAGAGGTTAACGGCGATATATCTGTGAACAAACCGGGTTTTTGACGCATCCTGCGTAAGTTCTAGTTAAATTTCTGTGCTTGAATATTAAGGTTTATATTTTGAAATTGTTTATGACTGTCGATCGAAACTCTCTTCAATTTGACAATACAGATGGTGCTGCTGACTCTTGTGGGACTGCTAATCTCGGCGAGGAGCCGGGGACGCCGCCGAGTCAAGGCAGCCGGATCGCGAGCGCGGTGCTGTCTCCGGCGGTGCAGTTGTGGCTGCGATCGCAAGTTCAGCAGGTGGACGAGTTGAAGGTAAAAATTGAGGGGAGCGATCGACAAATCTTCAGCGGTGCGATCCCCAAAGTAACGGCCGCCGCGCGCGGTGCTGTGTATAAAGGACTACACCTAACTGAAGTTGCCATAAAGGGCTGCGGCATTCGCATCAACCTCGGTCAAGCTCTCAAAGGCAAACCACTGCGCCTCCTCGAATCTGTTCCCGTGACCGGCGTTTTGAGGCTCAGCCAAGCGGATTTGAATGCGTCGTTGAAAGCGCCGTTGCTGGCTGATGCTTTGAGCGAATTTTTGCTGCCAATGCTGCCGCTGACCGATCGGGAACAGTCGCTGAAGTTGCAAAATTCGCAGATCGTAATTGAGGCGGGTTTGTTGACGCTTTCGGCTGCAATTTTGCGCGCTGGCGGTACGCAAATTCCTTTGGTATTGCGGACTGGTTTGCGGATTGCTAGCGGTCGCGAATTGATGTTTGAAGCACCAGAAATCGAAATGGATGGAGAATTAAAGAGCAGTGATTTCAATGGTTTTAAAATTGATTTCGGGCCGGAAGTTGAGATTGAAGAGTTGATTTTGAGTCCGGGGGAGATTGTTTGTCGGGGAGGAATTAGAGTTTTGCCTTAGTTAGTTGACAGTTGACAGTTGAGAGTTGACAGTTGAGAGTTGACAGTTGACAGTTGACAGTTAACAGTTGACAGTTGACAGTTGACAGTTGACAGTTGACAGTTGACTTTAACCTGGTTCCTCGGTAGATCCTGGGAATAAATGCCCGATGCCCAATGCCCAATGCCCAATTCCCAATTCCCAATTCCCAATTCCCAATTACCGATTAATTAAAAAAGAGTCGATCGCGGGCAAGAATAAAGTCACAAAATAGTAAACTAAGGGTGCGGTAAAAACATAACTGTCAGTGCGATCGAGAATGCCACCGTGACCGGGGATCAACTGCCCCGAATCCTTAACACCAGCATCTCGCTTCATCATCGACTCAGTTAAATCCCCCAACAAACTGGCAACACCAATCAACATACCAAAAGCAGCCCCAGTATAGGGCCACCCCGGCCAATTCAAATACCAAGACCCAGCGACGGCCACTGCGATGCTGCCGCAAACGCCAAACACAGCACCTTCAACCGTCTTTTTGGGGCTGATGTGGGACAGGCTAGTCCTGCCGAAGAACTTGCCGACAAAATAAGCGCCAATGTCAGCGGCCCAGATGCAGAGGAAAGCCAGCAGTAGCGAAGTTAATCCCAAAGATATATTACTGAGGTTTGTCCAAGACTCTGGCGGATAAATGTTAACTGGCAAATTACTAGCCACTGCTTGCTTCAATCCTGTTGTGGCTTGATAAGCTGGGTCAAGTCCGACTCGCAGCCGTATCCAATAGCTGGGCAAATAACCCCCGTAGAACAATCCTAAAATTGAAGAGGCAATATCGGCGATCGTCGATAACTTGGGCTGGAACAGCAGGTAGAAACAGATTAAGGTTCCGGCTAGGGGAAACATGGCATCTACGAGTTGCGGTGCAAGGGCGGCCGTAATTAGCAGAACTTGACTGACAACTAAGGTAGTTTTGGCAGCAGGTGCAATGCCCTTAGCCCGGGCTAGTTGAAAATATTCCAATTGACCTAGGTAAACGATAATCCCGAAGCCGACGGTGAAGTACCATCCCCCCAAAATAATCATTCCCAAAGCAACGGCGATCGCAACTATTCCACTGAGGATACGAGACCAAGGCATAAAATGAATTTCTCTTGCTGACGGCGGTGGGTAATTCGATTTTAGATTTTAGATTTTAGATTTTAGATTCTAGATTTACTCCACAGATGAATCTGGGAGATTGAACCTCGGTCTAAAATTTTGGGTGGCCCGCGACGATTGTCGGCGGCTTGTATCCGTTTTTGGGCGTGTCATTCGACGCAAGGATGCAAGGATGTAAGGATGTAAGGATTGTTAGGGTACGGTTTCCTCCCTTGCACAGCCAAGCCCAATACCCAACTGGCGACGATCCAAAATCTCTACTCAGGGGGTCAATCCAGCTATGGTCGCCCTTATTATTAGTATGAAGGTTAAGTGAACGTAAAAAAGATTAAGAATTACATTTAGGAATGGGCATGGGGCATGGGGCATGGGGCATTGGGCATGGGGCATGGGGTCGAAAAGCATTGGGCCGAAAAGCATTAGAGTCAGAGCCTGGAAGGGGATTGGTAACAAATAACCAATAACCAATAACCAATAACAACTGTCAACTGTCAACTGTCAACTGTCAACTAACTTCTAATCAAGCTTTTCACCGCTGAGAATAAATATGGGATTGACGGCGGCAAAGGTTTGACTGAGGCCGCGAGTCTCCAAGCGGTTGACGGCGGACTGGACTACCTCGATGTTGCGGACTTGCAACTCGGCGAATCCTTCGGAAAGGGCGTAAAGATTCTCTAAATTGCTTGCTGTGGCTACAACTCGACCTTGAGGTTGCAAGTACCCCCAGACTTCTTGGAGAATAGCTTTAATGGGGCGACCTCCTTCGATGCAAACTCTGTGGGGGGGATTTGAGAGGTTTTTGAGGCATTCCGGGGCACTACCTTCAATGACTTCTACGTTGTTGAGCTCGAAGCGATCGCAATTTCTGCGAATCAAGCTTGCTACTTCTTCGTCCCTTTCGACGGCGATAATTTGACCTTTGGGACACAGCAAACCTGTTTCTACGGCGATCGTACCAGTACCTGCACCGATGTCCCACACCACTGAATCTGCTTGCAGCCGCAGGTGGGAGATTAACAGCAGTCGGACTTCTCGCTTACTCATGGGAATGCCCGGTAAACGTTCAAATAAATCGTCTGGGATACCAGGAGTGACGTAGGGCCAAAGCATAATTCTATTTTAGATTTTAGTTTTTAGATTTTAGATTGAAGCAAGACCGAAGTTAGAAGTAAGGAAGAAGTAGAAATTCTCCCCATTTCCCCCAAGCCTTAATATTTACTGTCGCACAACCTTGAGAGTTTCGAGGTTTCTATCGCTACAACCTGTGATTTTTCCGCCGGCGGCAAGGATTTGTTGCAGGTAGTCAACGGCTGCTGGGGTAATGATTTCACCGGGCATCAGGACTGGTATTCCTGGGGGGTAGGGACAGATGAGTTCGGCACTGAGTCGATCGACTGCTTTGTCTGCTGCTACTGTTTCGGTTGAGGAAAAGAAGGCCTCGCGGGGGGAGAGGAGAGGGGGAGAGTG
>NZ_JAUBRJ010000152.1:0-3562 GCF_036701805.1 Microcoleus sp. N3A4 | reverse complement strand
TAACCGTTTGGCTTCTTTGGGGTGTTTTTCTAGGTACTCTAATATCAGGCTCATTAACTTAAAATTTTTACTAATTTGACGATATTTATTCAAGTTTAGCACAAAATAAAAATTTTGGAGAGGTCTATTGGAATATAATGGATGGTTCTCTGGAATCGGCACGAGGCGATTTATCAGCTCGCAATCCGCCTCCATTAGTTTGACCAAAATTAATGGGATTCAAGCCCCTTCTTCAGTGGCCGGCTTTCTCTTGTTTGTGCTACAATTTTGATGTAGAAGTTTTTCACGTAAAATGTTTGTTTTAGAGTTCAAGGCTCAAGGGAAAACAATTCAATACGCAGCGATAGACGAGGCAATCAAAACTGCTCAATTCGTTCGGAATAAGTGCATCCGTTTTTGGATGGACAACCGAGGTGTAGGGCAGAAAGAGTTGTATCGTCACAACACGGCATTAAGAGCTGAGTTTCCCTTTGTCAACGCCTTGAACTCTCATGCTTGCCAAGCTTCGGTTGAGAGAGCCTACTCCTCAATTGCTCGGTTTTACGAGAATTGTAGAAAGGCTATTCCTGGAAAGAAAGGGTATCCGCAGTTCAATAAAAACTGTCGTTCGGTCGAGTACAAGACCTCTGGCTGGAAACTTTCTCCTAACCGAAAGCAAATAACCTTCACCGACAAGAAGGGAATTGGCAAGCTCAAACTCAAGGGAACGTGGGACTTAAACTTCTACCAACTCGATCAGATAAAACGAGTTAGGTTAGTGCGTCGTGCTGACGGATACTATGTTCAATTCCTAATCAGTGCGGACAACAAAGTAGAGGCAGAGCCGACAGGGAAGACCATTGGTTTAGATGTGGGACTCAAAGAGTTTTATACCGATTCCAACGGTCACGCCGAGCCTAACCCTAAGTTTTATCGAACAGGCGAGAAGCGGCTGAAGTTTAGGCAACGCCGTGTTTCTCGTAAGAAAAAAGGCTCTACCAATCGCAAGAAAGCCATTAATCGACTAGGGCGAGTACACCTCAAAATAAGTAGGCAACGTGAAGAACACGCCAAGAGAGTAGCGCGTTGCGTAATCCAATCTAACGATTTGGTCGCCTATGAAGATTTGAGGATTAAGAACTTAGCAAAGAATCACTGTCTCGCTAAGTCGATTAATGATGCGGGTTGGTATCAGTTCAGGAAATGGCTAGAGTATTTCGGAGTCAAGTTTGGCAGAATAACCGTCGCGGTAAACTCTGCCTATACCTCTGGTGCATGCTCTAACTGTGGTGCGGTAGTGAAGAAATCTCTATCAATGAGAACTCACGCTTGCGGGTGTGGGTTTGTCTTGGATAGAGACTGGAATGCTGCGCTCAACATCCTGAAATTAGCCTTGAGTACGGTAGGGCATACCGGAACTTGGGTCTTAAACCCGAACGCTTCAGGAGATCCGACCTCTACTCTGATTGGAGCAATCTTGTCAGGGCAAGTTGGGTCTATGAATGAAGAATCCCCGTCTCTTTAGAGCGGGGAGTGTCAAAAGCTCGAAGGCGGTCATGCAATCGAGCGAGTATAATAAACTTAACAGAACTCTACTCCCTACTCCACAAAACTTCTAATTAAGCTACCTCCTATTAAAAAATAACCTATGACATACACCCCATCCAAACTACTTAGCTTTGAGGAGTTTATTGCCCTATATGGGGATAATACACGATATGAACTCATTGATGGAGAACTCAGAGACATGGAACCTACTGGCCCTCACGAAGCGGTTGCAGGTAGTATTGCTGGTAGAATTTACGTAGAAATTTTTCGCGCTCAATTCAATTGGTTGGTTCCAAAAACTTGTTTAATAAAACCCCTATACGCTGAGGCCACAGCACTGCGTCCTGATGTAGTTGTTTTAGATAAAGCAGAACTTGGTAGTGAACCCCTTTGGCAAAAAGAACCAGTGATTTGTAAAGATAGTACAATTAAGCTTGTTGCCGAAGTGGTCAGCACTAATTGGCAAGATGATTATGCAAGAAAAGTGGAAGAATACGCTTTTTTGAAGATTGCAGAATATTGGATTGTGGACTTTCGAGGCTTGGGGGGTTTGCAATTTATCGGCAATCCCAAGCAACCTACTTTCACCGTCTGCCAGTTGGTTGATGGAGTTTACCAGCAGCAACAATATCGCTTGGGAGAGCCGGTTTATTCTTACCTATTCCCCAATTTACAATTGCAACTTGACGATCTTATGCCAACTTAAAATTCTCGAATTTATTAAAAATTCAGTGAGTAAAATACTAGGTTCTAACTATTGACTAAAACTATGAGTGACAGGACCAGCTCAGAAAGTCTGGCTGAAGTTAGAGATACCCCAGACAAACCCATTACAGAACCTCGTCTGTACCAGAGTAGACCGATCGCCCCTGTTGCGACACCCCCTCCTATGGTATCGGGCCTCCACGCACAACTGAGAACAGACTTGTGGCAGCAATACCCTTCAGGTGTCGGCTACTACCAACACCGAGCCAAGGGCAACCCCAACAACATCATCGAGCACTACATCGCCAACCCCGACGACATCACGCTGCTGCCCTTAGACGAGGCCATGCAAATTATTGACAAGTTTGGGCTGACCGCTGCCAAGTTACACCTGATTTTTGCCGCTCATATTATGAGACAAGAAGAGCCGTGGGAAAGCTTATTCACTCTCGAAGGCAGTGACTTAATCAAGGAAATGGGCTGGGACAAACGCACAGACTTGCCCGCGTCTAAAAAACTGAATGAACTAGCTAAAACTGCATATGCTCGCTTGTTGCCTAGCAATCAAAGCCACATGGGTTGAAGGCAAACACAAAAAAGGTGGAATTAGAGCCAGCGTTGACACCTCGCGAATGTGGAATATTCAAATTCAGTTAACAGGTCAGCAGAATCTGGAGGGCAAAATAGAGCAGCCTGATGAAGTCTACATCACAGTCCAACCGGGGCTCTGGACTCATGCCTTCTTGAACAAAGCAGGTTACTTCGCCAAAGAAGCCTTGTATCAGTTTGGCTCAGGAGCTCAGGAGATTCTCAAAATCGATGCCTACCATGATGAACTGGCTTTGCGCTTAGCACTTCATCTGACGATGGAAAGCCGATTTCACACCAGTGGCTGTTACAAAGTGGAAACCCTTCTAAAAGCGCTCCTATGCCAAACGGTAATCGATATAGCCCGGTCTGACCGTAGAAAAGCTTACACGCTGATGAATAGCTGGAATCACACCCTGGAAGTGCTGTTGAAACTCCAGCGAGCGTTTCAAATCGAGTTTGACCAAGAGACCTACCCAGAATGGCCCAGATCCGGTAGCAAGTATCGAAAAAAACGAGGATACTTTGACACGCTATTGGCAGCCCTAATTACCATCCATCCGCCAGCACCTATCCCCCAACTCCTGGCAACCAAAGCTGAACTCAAACAGGTTCAACCCCGCCTGAAATAAGCTCTCAAACCTAAACTGACAAGCAATGAGATAAAACCCACATTCCGCAGTTCTGGCTTTAATGACTAAGGATTATCATACATTCAGTGTAGGAAAAATATCTGTGCCTA